>NYXF01000131.1 GCA_002685455.1 Porticoccus sp.
TGGAGTGTAGCCAAGAACACAGTGCCATAACGGGTATACTGATTTATAGTTCTCCTTCCAGCGTCACCTTCTTTTTTCAATTGTTCCAATTGAGGAATTACAGCAGACATTAGCTGCATTATTATAGATGCTGATATATAAGGCATTATACCGAGTGCCAGTATACTCATACGCTCAAGGGCACCCCCAGAAAACATATTGAACATACCGATAATTGTTCCCTGATTCTGACCAAATAATTCAGACAATCGGTCAGGATCAATTCCAGGTACTGGTATGTGTGTCCCGATTCTATAAATAACAAGGGCTACAAACAAAAAACGTAGTCGTGACCAAAGCTCACCTAGCCCTTTTGAGTCTGCTTGTTTTATACCAGCCTTGACCATAAGTTTACTCTTCTACTTTTCCACCAGCTGCTTCAATAGCAATCGTAGCTCCTTTGGTCGCACTAACACCCTTGAGAGTTACAGCCCTGTTTAGCTCACCAGAAAGAAATATTTTTGCTCGAATAATATTAGTATTGATTAAGCCTGCCGCTCTTAAGGATGCTATGTCAACTGTATCACCATCGATCATATTTAATTCACCCAACCGAATTTGAGACGTTACTCTTGATATTCTCGATGTAAAGCCATATTTTGGTAGACGTTTTTGAAGCGGCATTTGCCCACCCTCAAAGCCAGGGCGAACACGACCACCGGAACGAGATTTTTGGCCTTTATGTCCACGACCAGCAGTCTTTCCTAGACCGCTCCCTATGCCACGACCAACCCTTTTAGCTGATTGTTTACTGCCTGGTGCAGGACTTAGCGTATTGAGACGCATATTATTCCCCTTGTACCTTAACTAAATAATGAACTGTATTTATCATCCCGCGCACTGAGGCAGTATCCTCTAGTTCTACAGTATGATTTATTCTTTTCAGACCTAAACCTGCAACACATGCTTTATGGGACGCTGTTCGTCCATTAATGCTACGGATTTGTGTAATTTTAATTGTTTTTGACTTTGTCATGATAACCATCAACCTTAATTCAAGATTTCCTCAATTGTCTTGCCGCGCTTATCTGCAACAGTTGCAGGTGAATTCATACATTTTAAAGCTTTGAATGTTGCCCTAACTACGTTAACTGGGTTGGTTGAGCCATAGCATTTTGCTAAAACATTATGAACTCCTGCGATCTCCAGCACAGCTCTCATTGCTCCACCTGCAATAACTCCAGTACCTTCAGATGCTGGCTGCATATAAACTTTTGAAGCTCCATGGTTTGCTTTTATCGCGTACTGTATAGTTGTTCCCTTGAGATCAATATGAATCATATTACGACGGGCAGCTTCCATCGCTTTCTGGATAGCTTGTGGAACTTCTCGGGCTTTACCTCTCCCAAAACCAACTTTTCCATTACCGTCACCCACTACAGTGAGCGCGGTGAATCCAAAAATACGTCCACCTTTCACAGTTTTTGCGACCCTATTTACCTGAACAAGCTTTTCTTGCAAACCCTCTTCAGAAGCTTCTTTACCTTTTTGATTTCTTGACATATCAATAGAACCCTTAGAATTTGAGACCAGCTTCACGTGCAGCATCAGCTAGAGCTCTAACACGACCGTGATACTTGTAACCACTACGATCGAATGCGACCGTACTTATACCTGCTTTTTTTGCGCGCTCGGCAACTAGAAGACCAACTCCCTTTGCTGCATCAACGTTCCCTGTACTTCCAGTTCGTAGCTTTGAGTCTAGAGTAGAGGCTGAAGCTATAACATGCCCACCGTCAGCTGAAATTACCTGAGCATATATATGTTTAGATGTTCTGTTAACACATAGCCTGTTTACATCTAGTTCACTAATTTTACTTCGAGTCCGTGTAGCTCTTCGAATGCGTGATTTTTTTTTGAGATTCATAACTATAACCTATTTCTTCTTGGCTTCTTTACGATGAACATGTTCATCAGCGTAACGTACACCCTTTCCCTTGTATGGTTCGGGAGGCCTGAACGCTCTAATTTTAGCTGCCACTTGGCCAAGTAACTGCTTATCAGGTGATTTAAGTATTATATCGGTTTGACTTGGTACCTCAGCGGAAACAGCTTCAGGCAAAATAAAATCAACGGGGTGAGAAAACCCTAAGGATAAGCTTAATTTTTTATTTTGGAGTTGGGCTCTATAGCCTACCCCCACCAATTGTAGTTTTTTCTCAAAACCCTTAGTAACTCCAAGCACCATATTCTTCACTAGAGCACGTGTTGTACCAGCCATAGCATCACTTGTTTTGCTGCCTGCTTTCAAAGCAAAAGTTAAAGTATTGTCAACTTGTTTTATATCAACACTATTATGAATTAACATAGATAGTGAGGTTTTTGAGCCTTTTATCGAGATCTCATTAGCAGCAATTTCAACTTCAACACCAGAAGGAATTTTTACGGGTTCATTTGCAATTCTAGACATTTCTGTTATCTCTTAGAACACTGTACAGAGTATTTCACCACCAATACCGGCGGCACGAGCAGATCGATCAGTCATTACTCCCTTACTTGTTGATATAACAGCAACTCCTAGACCACCTCTAATAGAGGGAAGGTCTGAGGAACTACAGTATTTACGAAGCCCGGGTCGACTGTATCGATCAATTTCTTCTATGACGGGTTTACCCTCAAAATATTTTAATTCTATTGCCAGTAGTGATTTAGTAGCTTTTTCAACTTCAAAATTATTAATATAACCTTCATTTTTTAATACTTCTGCAACTGCAGACTTAAGCTTAGAAGAAGGCATAGTTACAATTTTCTTTTCCGCCATTTGTGCGTTACGTATGCGGGTCAACATATCTGCTATTGGGTCTTGCATGCTCATTAGTTAATTCCTCAATTTAGATAATTTACCAGCTAGCCTTAACAAGACCAGGTACATCACCACGCATCGCGGCTTCACGAAGCTTCATACGACACAAGCCAAACTTACTGTAAACCCCATGTGGTCTGCCAGTTTGACGGCAACGATTTCTCCCACGACTTGGGCTTGCATTACGGGGTAACTTTTGCAATTTTACTTGTGCTTCCCAACGCTCTTCATTTGATAAATTAGGGTTAATGATCGCAGCCTTCAAAGCTTTGCGTTTTTTTGCAAACTTTATTACAACTTTTGCACGTTTTTTTTCGCGCTCTATCATAGATATTTTAGCCATTTTTAATCCTCAATCTTTGAGCGGGAAGTTAAATGCTCTCATAAGAGCTCTTCCCTCATCATTATTCCGTGCAGAAGTAGTGATTGTAATATCCATACCACGCATGGCATCAACTTTATCAAAATCAATTTCTGGAAAAATGATTTGCTCAGTAATACCCATAGAAAAGTTACCATGTCCATCAAAAGCTTTGGGACTGAAGCCACGGAAGTCTCTGATTCGTGGAATAGCTATTGAAATCAACCGCTCTAAAAATTCATACATACGATCTTTACGGAGTGTAACTTTGCACCCTATTGGCCAACCCTCTCTGACTTTAAAGCCAGCAATAGANTTTCTAGCCAAAGTGATGACAGGTTTTTGACCAGCTATAGCAGTCATTTCAGAAACAGCATGTTCTAACACTTTTTTGTCACCTAATGCTTCACCAACACCCATATTAAGTGTAATTTTGGTGATCTTAGGGACTTGCATAGCGTTTGATAAATTGAGTTCTTTCCTCAATTTACTAGCAATTTCTTTTTTATATACTTCTTTTAGCCTTACCATGTGATTTTCCGATCAAATTTAAGCATCGACTGCTTCGCCACTAGATTTGAAGACACGAATTTTTTTGTTATCTTCAAGAATTTTGTAACCTACCCGATCAGCTTTTTCAGCAGTCAAGTTAAAAATAGCTACATTAGAAGCTTGGATAGGTGCTTCTTTTTCAATAATACCGCCAGTAACATTTGCTTGGGGGTTAGGTTTTTGGTGTTTCTTTATAATATTAATGCCAGAGACTATTAAGCGACCATCGGATTGGACTTTCAATATCTTTCCGCGCTTTCCTTTATCTTTTCCAACAGTAACGATTATTTCGTCATCACGCTTTAATTTTGACATAATTTTTTCCAGTTTTTTTACTACAACACCTCGGGTGCAAGAGAGATAATTTTCATGAAACGCTCATTTCTTAACTCACGTGTTACAGGACCAAAAATTCTTGTTCCTATGGGAGCTAATTGAGCGTTTAATAACACTGCAGCATTATCATCAAATTTAATTACGCTTCCATCCGAACGTCGTGTACCTTTTCTTGTTCTTACTACTACTGCATCCATCACTTGACCTTTTCTAACTTTACCACGAGGAATTGCCTCTTTAACGGTGATCTTAATGACATCCCCTATTCTTGCATAGCGCCTATGAGATCCACCTAAAACTTTTATGCACATCACACGGCGAGCACCACTATTATCAGCAACGTCTAGATAACTTTCTGTTTGAATCATTTTTTGTCCTCTAGCCAGGTTAGTCTGGCTAATAACTTAAATCTCAACATTACGCTTATCAATTTTTACCAAGGCCCATGATTTAGTTTTCGAATAAGGCTTTGTCTCTATAATTGTTACAGTATCGCCATTACGACACTCATTATTTTCGTCGTGAGCGTGTATTTTAGAAGATTTATTAAGTATCTTCCCATACAGAGGATGCTTGACGCGACGCTCGACAAGAACTGTAACTGTTTTATCCATCTTGTCACTGACTACACGACCAGACAGGGTACTAGATCTAGAAATAGTTTCAGTCATTTGACTCACTCTCTTTCTGGTTAAGTATAGTTTTGATGCGAGCAACATTTCTACGTACATCCTTAATTTGATGAGTTTGTCCTAATTGAGAAGTAGCCAATTGCATTCGCAATTTAAATTGGCGTTCTAGCTGTACGTTTATCTCTTGTTGTAACTCATCAACAGATTTTTTTCTTAGTTCACTGGCTTTCATTACATCACCGATCTTTTTGCAAAAGTTGTTTGAATTGGTAATTTAGCTGCTCCCAATGCAAATGCTTCTCGAGCTAACTCTTCAGGCACACCATCCATTTCGAATAGCAACCTGCCTGGTTGAATTTGTGCAACCCAATACTCTACATTACCTTTACCTTTACCCATTCTAACTTCGAGGGGTTTATTCGTAATTGGTTTATCAGGAAATACTCTAATCCATATTTTACCACCGCGCTTAATGTGTCGTGTCATTGCACGACGAGCAGATTCTATTTGACGCGCGGTTAGTCGACCACGGCTCAATGCTTTTAAGCCAAATTCGCCAAAGCTTATTTTACTTCCACGCGATGCAAGACCTCGGTTACGACCGGTGTGCTGCTTACGAAATTTTGTACGTTTTGGTTGCAACATTTCGCTTTACCCTTAACTCACTATCTTAAATCCTAGTTATTGTGGTTGATTTGGAACTGGTATTTTTTCGTCCTCGGCTCCAAAAATCTCACCTTTAAAAATCCACACCTTTACACCTATTATACCGTAGGTTGTGGCAGCCTCTGCAGTGTTATAGTCAATATCTGCTCTAAAAGTATGTAAAGGCACTCGACCTTCACGTATCCATTCCGATCTTGCAATTTCAGCACCACCTAGACGACCACCGACTTGTATTTTTATACCTTTTGCACCCTGCCTCATAGCATTCTGAATAGCTCTTTTCGTTGCTCTACGAAACATTACACGTCGTTCTAACTGTTGGGCTACACTCTGAGCTACGAGTAAAGCATCTAAATCAGGCTTGCGTATTTCCTCTATGTTAATATGCACTGGCACATCAACTTTAGATGCTAATTTAGTTCTTAATCGTTCAGCCCCTTCGCCTTTTTTTCCTATAACAATTCCGGGTCTTGCAGTATGAATAGTAATACGAGCAGTTTGTGCAGGTCGCTCGATATCAATACGGCTTACTGAAGCACTAGATAACTCTTTTCTGAGGTATTCTCGTAATGCAAGGTCAGAGTTCAATTTATCAGCATAATCTTTTTGACCTGCATACCATACTGAAGTATGTTTTTTTACGATACCCAGGCGAATTCCATTTGGATGCACTTTCTGTCCCATTAAACGGTCTCCCCGTCAGCAACTTTCACAGTTATGTGACAATGGCGCTTTAAGATGCGATCAGCTCTACCTTTTGCACGAGGACTTACGCGCTTAAGTGTTGTTCCCTCATCTGCATGAATTTTAGATACATAGAGTTCGTCAACGTCAGCGCCCTCATTATGCTCAGCATTAGCAATTGCAGATAAAAGAATTTTTTTAATTATTTCTGCACCTTTTTTATCGCTAAATGTAAGAATATCTAAAGCAGCCTCTACGGGCTTACCTCGGACTTGATCAGCAATGAGTCTAGCTTTTTGAGCCGACAATTTAGTACCACGCAATATAGCTGCTACTTCCACACTTAATTACCTCTTGTCACTTTTTTAAGTCTTAACTTTTCTGTCGGCTACATGTCCGCGAAAAGTACGCGTTGGCGCAAATTCACCTAGTTTATGTCCAACCATCTCTTCATTTATCAAAATGGGGACATGTTGCCTTCCGTTATGAACTGCAATCGTCAAACCAACCATATCTGGACTGACCATTGAGCGTCGTGACCAAGTTTTTATTGGTCTTCTATCATTTTTTTCTCTCGCCTCTTCGACTTTTTTCATTAGATGTAAGTCTAAAAAGGGTCCTTTTTTTAAAGAGCGTGACACTATTTATTCCTCATTCTCTCATGTTATTTTTTAGACCGCCTTCTTACGATCATATTATCTGTGCGTTTATTTTTTCTCGTTTTAAAACCCTTAGTAGGCATACCCCATGGAGATACTGGATGACGTCCACCTGAAGTTCGCCCCTCACCACCACCGTGAGGATGATCAACTGGATTCATCACGACGCCTCGCACTGTCGGTCTGACTCCTCTCCAACGTTTAGCACCTGCCTTACCAAGAGAGCGGAGGCTATGCTCGCTATTTGAAACTTCACCTATTGTTGCGCGGCAAGCTATTGGAATTTTTCTCATTTCACCGCTTCTTAAACGAAGTGTCGCATACTGCCCCTCTCTAGCGATTAGTTGTGCTGATGTTCCAGCACTCCTAGCAATTTGAGCACCTTTACCTGGCTTCATTTCAATACAGTGTATAATTCCTCCGACAGGGATATTTGCAAGAGGTAAAGTATTGCCAGTTTTGATAGCGGAAGCAGGTCCTGACTCAACTTTGTCACCAACTTCTAAATCTTTTGGCGCAATTATATATCGCCGTTCTCCGTCGGCGTAACATAATAGCGCGATATATGGAGTTCTATTAGGATCGTACTCTAAACGCTCTACACTAGCAGGGATGCCATCTTTATTTCGCTTAAAATCTATTAGTCGATAATGTCTTTTGTGGCCTCCACCTATATGCCGAGTGGTAATTCGGCCATTATTATTTCTGCCTCCGGATTTTGATTGGCTCTCCAATAATGGAGCATGAGGGTCGCCCTTGTATAAATGTGGGTTAACAACACTTATAACATGCCTACGACCTGGGGATGTTGGTTTTCTCTTAATAACTGGCATTGTATTTTCTCTCCCCCCCCTTTTTTTTTACTCTACAGTTGCGAAGTCAATTTCTTGACCTTGCTCTAAACGAACATATGCTTTTTTCCAATTAGATCTTTTTCCTAACCCATGCCTAGTCTGCTTCGTTTTACCTTTCATAAGTGCTACAGAGACTCCTAAAACCTTTACATCAAAAAGTTTCTCAACAGCAGCTTTTATTTCAGGCTTTGTAGCATCTTTGGTTACTTTGAAAACAATTTGATTACCGGAACTCACCACAGAAGTGGCTTTTTCTGTAAAGTGTGGGCCAAGTAACGTTTTGAAAATACGTGTTTGATTCATCCTAGCATCTCCTCAATCTTTTTTAATGCAGACACTGTGACTAATACCCTTTCAAAGTGGATCAGACTAACTGGATCGATACCTAAGGCATCGGTAACGTCTACTTTATGCAAATTTCTGGATGATAAATATAGGTTTTCAGTAACTTCCTCAGTAATAATTAACACATCTTGCTCAAGCTTGTAGTCACTTAACTTTCTTAACAACGTTTTAGTTTTCGGTTCTTTAAGTTGAAATTCCTTTACTATAATTAATCGATCTTGACGTGTAAGTTCAGAGAGAATAGATCGCATTGCTGCTCGATACATTTTTTTATTTAGTTTTTGTGAATAATCTTGGGGCTTAGCTGCGAATGTAACACCACCTGAGCGCCATATTGGACTGCGGATAGTTCCTGCTCTAGCTCGACCTGAACCCTTCTGATTCCATGGTTTTTTTCCTCCACCAGAGACTGAAGCACGATTTTTTTGTGCTCGAGTACCTTGACGAGCTCCAGCTAAATAAGCTGTAACCGTTTGATGTACTAAATCTTGGTTAAACTTTTTTCCAAAAGCCATATCAGAGACTTCTATAGTTTCAGCCTTACCCTTAGTTTTTGAAATACTTAATTCCATCAACAGTTTCCTCAGCTCTTCTCAGCAAAACGAACAATAACATCGCCGCCCGGTGCTCCCGGTACTGCACCTTTAATAAGAAGCAGGTTTCGCTCGGAATCAATACGAACAATTTCTAAATTCTGAGTAGTCACTTGTACGCTACCCATATGGCCTGACATTTTTTTCCCTTTCCACACTCTTCCTGGAGTTTGACATTGGCCAGTTGAACCATGAGCACGATGAGACAACGAATTACCATGTGTGGCATCTTGCATCTGAAAATTCCAGCGTTTTATTACGCCGGCGTATCCTTTACCTTTTGAGGTGCCAGTAACATCGACCTTTTGACCAATGGAAAATTGGTCAACAGCAATATCTTCCCCAACTTTAACCTCAGCAGAATTATCTAGACGTAATTCCCATACACCTCGACCGGCCTCGACACCTGCTTTCGCAAAATGACCAGCTTCAGATTTACTTACTCGAGCAGTGTGGCGATTACCAACAGTGACTTGCACAGCGGAATATCCGTCTACATCATCTGTTTTGATTTGAGTGATACGATTGGGCGTGGCTTCAACTACTGTTACCGGTATTGAAGCCCCTTTATCATTAAAAATACGAGTCATGCCACTTTTGCGACCGACAATACCAATAGTCATCTTTACAACCTCATAGTGTACGGGGCTTTTACCCGCTATGGCCGCCTATTTCAAAGCGTTACACCCACCTAGGATTTACTAGGCATGGGCTTTTATTATAAAAAATGTAACAGCTTGGTTTAACCCAAACTTATTTGCACCTCAACACCTGCAGCCAAATCTAATTTCATTAAGGCATCAACCGTCTTTTCGGTTGGCTCAACGATATCCAGTAGTCTTTTGTGAGTACGAATTTCGTATTGATCACGCGCATCTTTATTTACATGCGGGGAAGTTAAGATAGTGAAGCGTTCTTTACGTGTGGGTAACGGTATGGGCCCACGAATTTGTGCACCTGTGCGCTTTGCCGTTTCAACAATCTCTTGTGTAGAGATGTCGATCAATGCATGATCAAAAGCTTTGAGGCGAATACGAATACGTTGATCCTTCATGGAACCAAACTCCAACTATTTAACAATTCAAAAGAGCCTTCAGATCTTGAGATATTTGCCAAGACCCTGAAAAATGGAGGCGAGATTTTAAAGCTGAGACTTACTAGTGTCAAGTACATAGTCGTCTTTATTTTTTAATTAGCTTTGCACGAGCATCTATTTTTAACCCTCCATGTATCAAATAAATGAAAGTTGGTTTAAAACTACCCCGTGGTATCAAGTATTAAATTTTTAGTTGGATGGGATTATGACGGAAAAAATAGTGTTCTTTTATTACTCTAAAAAGGCAAAACAATGATGAAATTAAAGAAATTTGAAGTTTTATTTTTATATTTTCATATAATTGGAAAATTTTTCTCAATAAATAGAAATAATTCTTGTATAATCACGCGCGATCCAAGCCCACGTAACCTTAACTGAGTATTGTAATGACTGATTTATCAAACTATAGAAATATTGGAATCTTCGCCCATGTAGATGCGGGGAAAACAACTACCACTGAACGCATCCTGAAACTTACTGGAAAAATTCATAAAACTGGTGAAGTTCACGACGGAGCTGCCACTACAGACTTTATGACACAAGAACAAGAAAGAGGCATAACGATACAATCCGCTGCGACTACTTGTTTTTGGAGTGATCATCGACTGAACATTATCGATACACCCGGTCATGTCGACTTTACAGTCGAAGTATATCGGTCACTAAAGGTTCTAGATGGTGGAGTCGGTGTATTTTGTGGTTCGGGTGGTGTTGAGCCGCAATCTGAAACAAATTGGAGATATGCAAACGACTCTAAGGTAGCGAGGATAATTTTTATAAACAAACTAGATAGGGTGGGCGCCGATTTTTTACGCGTGGTTGAACAGATTAAAAATGTTCTTGGCGCAAAGCCATTAGTAATGACACTCCCTATTGGTCAAGAAGATGATTTCAAGGGAGTTGTTGATATTCTTTCTGAGAAAGCTTACGTGTGGGATGAATCCGGCTTACCGGAAAACTTTAAAGTAGAAGAAGTGCCTGCTGATATGGTCGAGCTTGTTGCCAAATATCGAGAAGAGCTTGTTGAGACAGCAGTCGAACAAGATGATGACTTAATGATGGCCTATATGGAAGGTGAAGAGGTTTCTATACAAGACCTTAAACGATGTATTCGAAAAGGAACTATCGCTCTGGACTTTTTCCCTACACTTTGCGGATCGGCATTCAAAAATAAAGGCGTTCAGTTAGTTTTGGACTCAGTAATTGACTATTTGCCATGTCCTACAGACGTTAATCCTCAACCACTAACAGACGAATTAGGTGAACCAAACGGACAGTCTGCTATCGTATCAAAGGAGGAACCGTTTCGTGCGTTAGCTTTTAAGATTATGGATGACCGGTTTGGAGCTCTTACATTTATTCGCATCTACTCAGGCATTTTAAACAAAGGTGCTTCTGTTTTAAATTCTTTTACAGGAAAAACTGAACGTATCGGCAGAATGGTTGAAATGCATGCAGATGATCGAAAGGAATTAGATTCAGCCCAAGCTGGTGACATAATAGCACTTGTAGGTCTAAAAAGTGTCAAAACAGGACAAACTCTTTGTGATCCAAAACATGAATGCACTCTGGAACCGATGATATTTCCTGAGCCTGTTATTTCTATTTCTGTGAAGCCAAAAGATAAAGGCGGCTCAGAAAAAATGGGGATAGCTATAGGTAAAATGGTTGCAGAAGACCCAACCTTTTGTGTCGAAACTGATGAAGACTCAGGTGAAACTATACTTAAAGGTATGGGTGAGCTTCACTTAGACATAAAAGTAGATATACTTAAACGAACTTATGCAGTCGAACTTGAAGTAGGAAAACCTCAAGTTGCATACAGAGAGACGATAACAGAATCAATAGAAGACAGCTACACCCATAAAAAGCAATCAGGTGGCTCTGGCCAATTTGGTAAAATTGATTATCGTGTTAACCCAGGAGAGATAGGATCTGGATTCCAATTTAAATCTACTGTGGTTGGTGGAAATGTTCCAAAAGAATTTTTCCCAGCAATCGAAAAAGGTTTTAAAGTTATGATGGAGGAGGGGCCTCTTGCTGGATTCCCTGTCTTGGATATTGAAATTGAGCTTTATGATGGTGCTTTCCATGCAGTAGACTCGTCTGCTATTGCATTTGAAATTGCAGCAAAAGGTGCATTTCGCCAATCTATGCCAAAAGCAAAACCACAACTTCTTGAACCAATAATGAAGGTAGATGTTTTTAGTCCTGATGATCATGTTGGTGACGTAATCGGTGATCTCAACCGTCGTCGCGGCATGATAAAGGATCAAGAAAAAGGTGTTGCAGGAGTTCGTGTCAAATCAGATGTCCCGCTAGCAGAAATGTTTGGCTATATTGGAACTCTTAGAACTATGACCTCTGGGCGAGGTCAGTTTTCAATGGAGTTCTCACACTATTCGGCNTGTCCAAATAGTGTCTCTGAGCAGGTCATACTAGAAACTAAAGAAAGAAAAGAAATGGAAGCTAAAACATAAATAAATATGCCGCAAATAATTTTGAATGAAATTTTTGTGGCTATTTAAAAATTATTTTTGGATAACACTTGATCAACAATATTCTGACTCGCTTCAGAATATTTACTAAACTCCATTGTAAAAGTAGCGCGACCTTGCGTTGCAGACCTAAGATGAGTAGCATAACCAAACATTTCACCGAGTGGCACCTCAGCACTTATCGCTTTACCCGTCAAAATATCCTTCATGCCAAGGATAATTCCCCTTCTACGATTTAGATCACCAACTACATCGCCCATATTTTCTTCCGGAGTGATCACNTCAACAATCATCATTGGCTCTAGTAATATTGCTCCTCCATCCTCAGCAAGTTTTTTTGTTGCTATAGATCCTGCGATCTTAAAAGCAAGTTCGTTTGAGTCAACGTCGTGATAAGACCCGTCAAACAAAGTTGCTTTTAAACCAAGCAATGGATAGCCAGCTAAAACCCCATTTTGCATTTGCTCGGTTATACCTTTTTCAATTGCTGGAAAAAATTCTTTTGGAACGTTTCCGTCTATTACTTCATTAATGAAAATTAGTCCTTCTGCACCCCCATCCTCTAATGGTTCAAACTTAATACAAACGTGTCCATATTGACCACGACCTCCAGATTGCCGAATAAATTTACCCTCTACTTTTATCGTATTCTTAATTGCTTCACGATAAGCGACTTGAGGTTTACCTATATTAGCTTTTACCCCAAATTCTCGACTCATACGTTCAACTAAAATATCTAAATGAAGTTCACCCATTCCAGATATGATCGTTTGACCTGTTTCCTCATCGATGCTTGTACGAAAAGAGGGGTCTTCTCGGGCTAACTTTCCTAACGCGACACCCATTTTTTCTTGATCGGGTTGCGATCTAGGCTCAATAACAACTGAAATAACTGGCTCAGGGAAATCTATTCGCTCCAAAATAATTTTATGTTTTTCTTCGCATAATGTGTCTCCGGTAGTAACATCTTTGAGCCCAACAGCTGCAGCAATATCACCTGCTCGCACGTCATTTATATCCTCTCGGCTGTTAGCGTGCATTTGAACCATTCTACCAACACGTTCTTTTTTCATTTTTACTGAATTATATATAGCGTCGCCACTTTTAATTTTTCCGGAATATACTCTAAAAAAAGTTAGTGTGCCGACGAAAGGGTCGTTCGCCACCTTAAAAGCAAGAGCAGCAAAAGGTGCATTATCATCTATCTGAAAATTATCAGTAGGTGGTTTTTTTTCTATGACATTATCTAAAGGGCGTATATCAAGGGGTGAGGGTAGGTATTCAAGAACTCCGTCTAGTACAGCCTGAACTCCCTTATTTTTGAACGCAGAGCCTGCAAAAACAGGAAAAATTTCGTTCGCAAGTGTTCTCTGTCGTATGGCAAGTTTTATTTCAGACTCTGAGAGCTCTATGCCTTCGAGATACTTTTCCATCAGTTCATCGCTTGCTTCTACTGCTTCCTCAACTATTTTTTCGCGCATAGCATTACAATCGTTGATGAGATGATCTGGGATATTTTCATATTTAAATGTTATACCTTGGTCTTTATTATTCCATAATATAGCTTTCATTTTGATTAAATCTACAACACCAACAAATTCGTCTTCAGCTCCTATCGACATCTGCATTGGGACAGCTCTAGCCCCTAATTTCTTCTCTATTTGATTTATAGACATTTTGAAATCTGCCCCAGAGCGGTCCATTTTATTAACAAAAATAAGGCGAGGTACCTTATATTTATCGGCTTGCCGCCAGACTGTCTCTGTCTGCGGCTGAACTCCAGAGGAGCCACAAATTATAACGATCGCTCCATCTAAAATTCTTAAGCATCGTTCAACTTCAATCGTAAAGTCGACATGCCCAGGTGTGTCAATAATATTAATATGATGATGCTCTAATTGCTGCTGCATTCCTCTCCAAAAACAAGTTGTCGCCGCAGACGTGATAGTTATCCCTCTTTCCTGTTCTTGTTCCATCCAATCCATAATAGAGGCTCCATCATGTACTTCACCAATTTTATGTGAAACTCCAGTATAAAAAAGTACTCTTTCAGTAGTCGTCGTTTTTCCAGCATCGACATGGGCACAAATACCAATGTTGCGGTAACGTTCAATGGGTGTTTTTCGGGATGACATAATCTTACTCAAAAAAATTAAACTAAGTGATTGATATAAATTTTTTTATATCAAAAAATGCAAAAGGCAGCTATGAAAAGCTACCTTTTGATATTAGCATAATATTCCAATGTAACTATCAGAATCGGAAGTGAGAGAAAGCTTTATTTGCGTCAGCCATTCGATGTACATCTTCGCGTTTCTTGACTGCGCCGCCTTTACTCTGTTGTGCATCAATGATTTCTCCGGCCAATCGCTGGGCCATAGATTTTTCTCCTCTTTTTCTTGAAAAATCTACCAACCAACGCATCGCTAAAGCATTTCTTCTAGAAGGTCGAACCTCTACTGGGACTTGATAGGTTGCTCCACCTACACGTCTAGCTTTTACCTCAACAGCTGGGGCGATTTTTTCTAATGCTGTTTCGAATGCAACTAGAGGATCTTCTTTCAAGCGATCTTTAACTATATCAAGCGCACCATAAACAATACTTTCAGCTATAGCTTTCTTACCGCTAATCATCACGTGATTCATAAATTTAGCTAGTATGATGTTCCCAAATTTTGGGTCCGGCAATATCTCTCGCTTTGCAGCAACTCTTCTTCTTGGCATGTTATTTTCTCTTTATTTCAGGATTTCCCAGGATAAGTATTTTATGTGCCTGGCCTTACTGATTAATTTTAATTGATTTAAGTTAAATAGAATTATTTTTTAGGTCTTTTAGTCCCATATTTTGATCGACTTTGTGTACGATTAGCTACACCCGAGGTATCTAACGCTCCTCTTATTGTATGATATCGGACGCCAGGTAAATCTTTAACACGCCCGCCTCTAATTAAAACAACACTATGTTCCTGAAGATTATGTCCCTCACCACCAATATAGGAACTGACTTCAAAACCATTTGTTAATCTAACTCTACATACTTTACGAAGTGCCGAATTAGGTTTTTTAGGGGTTGTAGTATATACCCTCGTACAAACGCCTCTTCTTTGTGGGCAAGCACTTAAAGCCGGCACACCAGACTTTATTATTTTTGTTTTTCTAGGCTTACGAACCAGTTGGTTAATCGTTGCCATTCAGTTAGCTCCAAATAAGGGGGTCTTTTCTGAGACCATATTTTGTTAAAAAAATCTATTATGAAGATCATTAATTTAAGCTGCAGGAGTCTAAAGTTACCAGTCTCTATAGTCAAGGGCGATGCGAATTAAAAATAATATTTATGCATCTATTACTCGCTTTCGTCTGTACTTAGAGCTTCACTTAAAGCTGCCTCGATATCAACTGCACTCACTACCGTTTCTGGTTCTTTATCTTTTGCTTCTCTCCGCTTACGATGGTACGTTAAGCCAGTCCCAGCCGGGATCAATCTTCCGACTACTACATTTTCTTTTAAGCCTCTGAGGAAATCTGCTTTCCCTGTTACTGAGGCTTCAGTAAGAACACGCGTTGTTTCCTGGAACGAAGCTGCTGATATAAAGCTTTCCGTTGCCAGAGAGGCTTTAGTTATACCAAGTAGGAGGCGCTCGAATCTAGCGGGTGTCTTCTTCTCAATCGCTAGTCTCTCGTTCTCTTCAAGCACTGCAGTATATTCAACCTGTTCGCCTTTCACAAAAGAAGAATCACCCATATCGGTAATCTCTACTTTCCGCAACATCTGACGACAAATCACCTCGATATGCTTATCGTTAATTTTAACTCCCTGTAAACGGTAAACTTCCTGTATTTCGTTCACAATGTATGCTGCAAGAGAATCAACACCTTTTAGGCGTAAAATATCGTGGGAATTTTCTGGGCCATCCGCAATGACTTCTCCTTTGATCACATTTTCGCCTTCAAATACTCCCAATTGATGCCACTTAGGTATTAAGAGCTCATAGTGTTCGCTACCATCAGGCAATAATTTACCGTTAGGAGGGGTTATAACTAAACGGCGCTTTCCTTTTGTCTCCTTACCAAAAGTTACAGTTCCAGATATTTCAGCGAGTATAGCTGGATCTTTTGGTCTCCTCGCTTCAAAAAGATCAGCAACGCGAGGGAGGCCTCCAGTAATATCACGAGTCTTAGACCCTTCTTGCGGAATCCGTGCAACAATATCACCAGCTCCGACATGNCTATTATCAGTGATACTAAGTATTGCATTTGGTGGCAGCATATAATGAGCAGGCACAGTTGAGTTTGCGAAAGTTAACTCTTTGCCTTCATCATCAAACAAAGTGACCATCGGCTTAATATCTTTTCCTGCTGAGGGGCGTTCATTTGGATCGATAACTGCAATACTAGAAAGTCCTGTCATTTCATCTGTTTGGGTTCTGATACTAAGACCCTCTTCCATACCAGAAAATGCAACTTGACCAGCGACTTCGGTTATAATTGGGTGAGTATGGGGATCCCATGTCGCTACAATATCACCAGCGGCCACAACGGAATCTTCCTTGACACTTATCACCGCACCATAAGGTAGCTTGTAGCGTTCTCGCTCTCGTCCATTTTCGTCAGCTATTGCAAGCCCTCCAGAGCGAGATACAGCAACGAGCTCTCCGTTTTCACGCTCCACTACTTTGATATTTATAAAACGGATTTTTCCACCCACCTTTACTTGGATACTGTCCGCAGCAGAAGCACGCGAAGCGGCGCCTCCAATATGAAAAGTTCGCATAGTTAGTTGTGTGCCCGGTTCGCCAATTGACTGGGCGGCGACAACACCAACAGCTTCTCCAGAATTTATTCTATGTCCTCTTGCTAGGTCTCTTCCATAACATTGTGAGCAAATACCATGGCGGGTTTCACAAGTAATCGGAGAGCGCACTTTCAGCTCATCTATTCCTAACACTTCTATCTGCTCTACACACTTTTCATCAATCATATGACCAGCTTTTAACACAACCTTCCTAGTTCCAGGTTTAGTTACATCAACTGCCAGAACACGGCCAAGAATTCGATCTCCTAAGGATTCAATGATATCTCCACCTTCTATTACAGGGGTCATTAATAGGCCTTCTGACGTACCACAATCCTCTTCAACAACTACCAGATCCTGAGAAACATCCACCAGTCTACGAGTCAGATATCCTGAATTTGCTGTCTTGAGTGCAGTATCTGCTAAACCTTTACGGGCCCCATGAGTTGATATGAAATATTGTAATACATTTAAACCCTCTCGGAAGTTAGCAGTGATCGGGGTTTCAATAATTGAGCCATCTGGGCGAGCCATTAAGCCTCTCATACCTGCAAGCTGTCTGATTTGTGCCGGTGAACCTCTGGCACCCGAATCAGCCATGATGTATACCGAGTTGAAAGAGAATTGAGTCTCTGTACCTCCATCACTATTAGATACTTCCTCTGTGCTGATAACCTCCATCATAGCCTTTGCGACTAAATCATTTGCTCTTGACCAAATATCAACCACTTTGTTGTATTTCTCACCCTGAGTAACTAGGCCGGATGCAAATTGAGCTTCAATTTCTTTAACTTCTTCTTCAGATTGAGCGATGATGGTTTCTTTGGAAGAAGGAATGGTGAAGTCATTGACTCCAATGGAAGCACCAGACTTTGTGGAGAAATCAAAACCGGTATACATAAGTTGATCTGCAAAAATCACAGTTGCTTTTAATCCAACATCACGATAACAACGATTTATGATTTTTGAGATAGCTTTTTTGGTCATCGGTTTATTTACCATATCGAAGCCTAAGCCGTCTGGAACGATGTCCCACAATAGTGCTCGTCCTACAGTGGTATCTACAATATATTTTTTTGATTCAACCTCACCGAGATCATTGAAGGTTGACTCGTTAATACGTACTTTTATTTTGGCTTGTAAATCTACTTGTTTACTATAATAGGCAACGGAGACCTCTTTGAGATCGCTGAATATTCTACCCTCACCCAATGCGTTAATTCTGTCACGAGTCATCCAATAAAGGCCTAATACAACGTCTTGTGAAGGAACAATTATTGGCTCTCCACTAGCAGGGGATAAAATATTATTGGTGGACATCATTAAGGCTCGTGACTCAAGTTGAGCCTCCAAAGTAAGCGGCACATGAACTGCCATTTGGTCTCCATCAAAGTCTGCATTATATGCTGCGCATACTAAAGGATGAAGCTGTATAGCCTTCCCTTCAATTAGAACTGGTTCAAAAGCTTGGATGCCTAGTCTATGAAGTGTAGGGGCACGGTTTAGTAGGACTGGATGTTCACGGATCACCTCATCAAGAATATCCCAAACAACAAGCTCCTCCCTTTCCACCATTTTTTTTGCAGCTTTGATAGTAGTGGCTAACCCTCGCAATTCCAATTTTGAAAAGATAAATGGCTTGAATAGCTCCNAGGCCATTCGTTTTGGTAATCCACATTGATGTAGCCGCAAGGTCGGACCAACTACGATCACAGATCGACCAGAATAATCTACACGCTTACCTAGCAAGTTCTGACGAAAACGACCCTGCTTTCCTTTAATCATATCTGCGAGCGACTTTAAAGGTCGTTTATTGGATCCCGTGATGGCTCTGCCACGACGACCATTATCAAGAAGTGCATCCACTGATTCCTGAAGCATTCGCTTTTCATTTCGTACAATGATATCTGGCGCATTTAATTCCAATAAGCGCTTGAGGCGATTATTTCGATTTATAACTCGTCGATATAAGTCATTTAAATCAGATGTTGCAAAACGCCCGCCATCAAGTGGAACAAGTGGCCTCAGGTCTGGCGGTAAGACCGGTAATGCTTCAAGAATCATCCACTCAGGTTTATTTCCAGATCCCAAAAAGGCCTCTAAAAGCTTTAAACGTTTTGATAGTTTCTTAATTTTTGTCTCTGAACGAGTAGCTGGAATTTCTTCGCGAATAATTGCTATCTCTTGCTCCATATCAAGATCTTTCATTAAGCTTTGAATCCCTTCAGCTCCCATTGTTGCCTGAAATTCATCGCCAAACTCTTCCATCGACTGAATATATTCTTCATCAGTTAATAATTGACCTTGTTCTAAAGTTGTCATACCTGGATCTGTGACTATAAAAGATTCGAAATATAATACTCTTTCAATCTCGCGAAGTGTCATATTCAGCATTAACCCAATCCGAGACGGCAGGGACTTGAGAAACCATATATGAGCAACAGGACAAGCTAGCTCGATATGAGCCATTCTATCTCTGCGAACTTTTGCTAGTGTGACTTCGACGCCACACTTTTCACATACAATACCGCGGTGCTTCATGCGTTTATATTTACCGCATAAGCATTCGTAATCTTTTACAGGACCGAATATTTTGGCACAAAATAAACCATCGCGCTCTGGCTTGAAGGTACGATAATTTATGGTTTCGGGTTTTTTAACCTCACCAAAAGACCATGATCGAATCATGTCTGGTGATGCTAAGCCAATACGAATTGCATCAAATTCGCCTATTTGATCTTGTGATTTAAGCAGATTTAGTAAGTCTTTCAACGCCTTTCTCCATAGTGAGTGCTATATTCAAATAGCGGGCAATTGGATTGCTCCAACTTAATTTTTTGTAAACTATTTTTCTTGCTCTAATTCAATATTTATTCCTAACGATCGTACTTCTTTTACTAGAACATTAAATGATTCTGGCATACCTGGCTCCATACGATGATCACCATCTACGATATTCTTGTACATTTTAGTTCGACCATTAACATCGTCAGATTTTACTGTGAGCATTTCTTGTAAAGTATAAGATGCACCATAAGCTTCTAGTGCCCAGACCTCCATTTCTCCGAACCTCTGTCCACCAAACTGAGCTTTACCTCCAAGAGGCTGCTGAGTCACCAGACTATAAGACCCTGTGGATCGGGCATGCATTTTATCGTCAACCAAGTGGTTTAATTTCAACATATACATATATCCTACAGTAACTGGGCGTTCGAACTTATCACCAGTTCTTCCATCGTAGAGCTGCATTTGCCCGCTTTCTGGCAAATCAGCTAACTTTAATAGTTTTTTTTATTTCATTTTCACTTGCACCATCGAACACTGGTGTTGCCATGGGCACACCAGGCCGGAGATTTTCCGTAAGCTCGTTAAACTCCGTTGTTGATAATTTGTCAAGATCAACTTTTTGAGTGCCGACACTAACATCGTAAATATCTTGCAAGAAGCTTTTTATTTCAGCAACTTTAGATTGCTCTCTAACCATCTTGTCAATTTTTTCTCCAAGTGTTTTTGCTGCGAGTCCCATGTGTGTCTCAAGAACTTGTCCTACATTCATTCGTGATGGAACTCCTAAAGGGTTAAGTACGATATCTACTGGCACGCCATGGACATCATGGGGCATATCCTCAACAGGCATAATTACTGAAATTACACCTTTATTTCCGTGACGACCGGCCATTTTATCGCCTGGTTGAACGCGGCGTTTCACAGCGAGATAAACCTTAACTGTTTTAAGAATTCCTGGTGCTAGATCATCTCCACTTTGTAGTTTGTCTTTCTTATCATCGAACCGCTCGTCAAGAATAATTCGTCTTGTATTAAGAAGCTCCTCTGCACGCTCTATCTGCCCATTTAATTTTTCATCGGCCATACGAACACTAAACCATTCAGTACTTATATATTCAGCAGCTTTTTCAGATGAAAATTTATCTCCTTTCTTTAAATTTGGCGCTTTGAGGACTTCCTTTCCAGACAGTGCAGATGTCAACCTCTCGAAGGTTGCATTTTCCATGATGCGATATTCATCATCCAGATCTAATTTGAATTGTGTAAGAGCGGCCTCCTCAATTTCAACGGACCGCTGATCTTTTTCTAGACCTTCACGAGTAAACACTTGTACATCTATTACGGTGCCCTTAGTTCCAGAGGGCACTCTTAAGGATGTATCTTTAACATCAGACGCTTTTTCACCAAAAATTGCACGAAGAAGCTTTTCTTCAGGCGTTAATTGNGTTTCTCCTTTTGGAGTGACCTTTCCTACTAGTATATCTCCAGCTGAAACCTCTGCACCGATAAATACAATACCAGATTCGTCAAGACGAGAAAGGGCGGACTCACCAACATTTGGTATATCAGCGGTTATTTCTTCTGAGCCAAGTTTTGTGTCTCGCGCTGTAGCAGNTAATTCTTGGATATGTATTGTTGTAAAACGATCTTCTTGAACAACTCTTTCAGAAATCATTATTGAGTCTTCAAAGTTATATCCATTCCATGGCATGAAAGCGATTCGCATATTTTGACCTAAAGCCAATTCACCCATATCAACAGATGGTCCGTCCGCAAGAATGTCTCCAGAAGATATATTATCTCCAAGCTGAACAATTGGGCACTGATTTATGCACGTATTTTGGTTTGATCTGGTATATTTTATTAAATTGTATATATCAACTCCGGCATCGCCGGTTTCAACTTCTGAACTATTAACTCTGACAACAATTCTGCTAGCATCAACACTTTCTATGACACCACCTCTTTTCGCAACAACACAAACACCAGAATCAGAAGCAACGAATCTCTCAAAACCAGTTCCAACGAGTGGTTTTTCTGCTTTAAGTGTGGGCACTGCTTGACGCTGCATGTTTGAGCCCATTAGTGCACGATTCGCATCATCGTGTTCTAAAAAGGGTATAAGTGCTGCAGCAACAGAAACTACCTGTTGTGGAGATACATCCATAAAGTCGATTTCATTTGGGACCTTTAGACTGAACTCTCCTTTGTAGCGGACACTAACAAGTTCCTCGGATAGATGGTCCTCGGCATCAAGAGATGCAGAGGCTTGAGCGATAACAAAATCTGCCTCATTTATTGCTGACATATACTCTATTTCATCTGTTACCTTACCGTCGATAACTTTCCTGTAGGGTGTCTCTAGAAAACCAAATGCATTTGTTCTCGCGTATGCAGATAGTGAGTTTATAAGGCCGATGTTGGGTCCCTCTGGAGTTTCAATAGGACAAACTCTTCCATAATGTGTAGGATGAACATCACGTACCTCAAATCCTGCACGCTCTCGCGTTAATCCACCCGGTCCCAAAGCCGAAATTCGACGCTTATGTGTTACCTCTGATAGTGGATTGTTTTGATCCATAAACTGCGATAACTGGCTAGATCCAAAGAACTCCTTCATGGCTGCGGCAACAGGCTTCGCATTTATCAAATCCTGGGGCATCAAGCCGTCTGCTTCAGCAACTGATAGCCTTTCTTTTACCGCTCGCTCGACTCGCACTAAACCGATACGAAATTGGTTTTCAGCCATTTCACCTACAGATCTTATTCTACGATTTCCCAAATGGTCGATATCGTCAACAATTCCTTTTCCGTCTCGAATACCAATCAAAACCTTAAGAACACCAATAATATCTTCTTTACTTAGTATTCCTTGACCAGATTCTTCTTGACGTCCAAGACGTCGATTAAATTTCATTCTCCCAACAGGTGATAAATCATATCGATCTAAACTGAAAAATAGGTTATTAAATAAATTTTCAGCGGATTCTTTTGTCGGCGGCTCGCCTGGTCGCATCATACGATAAATTTCTACCAAGGCCTCCATTTGTGATTGAGTACTATCTGATCTCAATGTATCTGAGATAAACGGACCTCTATCAAGATCGTTAGTATAGATAGATTTAATAGAGGTCAGACCTGCGTCACGAATTTGTTTTAACATTACCTCATCGATTTCTGTGTTACAGTTAAACAAAATTTCGCCTGTATCCGGATTAACTACATCTTTTGCGAGTGGTCGTCCATGTAAATAGTCCTCTGGAATAACAAGTTTAGTAATTTTCTGTTTTTCCAATTCCTTTACATGTCTCGCTGTTATCCGCCTCCCGTCTGCAACTATTACTTTCCCTTTTTTGTCTAAGATATCAAAGGTAGCGATATCACCCCTTAGTCTTGATGGCTCTAAATCAAGGGTATATGTTCCATCTCCACAGAGATTAAAAGTATTTGTTTCAAAGAATTCTGCCAACATTTCTTCAGCACTAAAACCTAGGGCACGAAGAAGCATTGTTGCTGGTAATTTACGTCGGCGATCGATTCGAACGAAAACTAGATCTTTTGGATCAAATTCAAAGTCAAGCCATGAGCCACGATAGGGAATTATTCTAGCTGAATACAATAACTTACCTGAAGAATGTGTTTTTCCTTTATCGTGATCAAAAAAGACTCCAGGAGAACGATGAAGTTGTGATACGACAACTCTTTCTGTACCGTTTATGATAAAGGTTCCGTTATTAGTCATTAAGGGGATTTCCCCCATGTAGACTTCTTGGTCTTTAATTTCTTTGATCGTTTTGTAGGATGAATCTTTATCGTAGATCATCAAGCGAACTCTTACTCTCAAAGAACAACCAAAAGTTACACTTCTGAGCTTACACTCTTCTTCGTCAAATACTGGCTTGCCTAGATTATAGTCTACATATTCAAGACCTGCATTTCCCGAATAACTTACAATCGGAAATACGGACTTAAATGCAGCATGCAAGCCTGAATCAAGTCTATCTTCATTTAAGATATCTAATTGAGTAAAAGTTCGATATGAATCCATTTGTATCGCGAGTAGATAAGGTAAATTCATTACCTGTGGAAGCTTCCCAAAGTCATTACGGATACGTTTTTTCTCAGTGTACGAGTAAGCCATTATGTTCCCCATCTTGACTCTTAATTTACATGCTTTATAACCGACTGAAGCATTCAAACTAAAAATCTTTTTGCAAAAAAGGATATTTAGATAGTATTAAAGTCTACAAAAAAAGCAGCGCTAGTGAGCCCGGAATTACCCGAGCTACAGCCTGATTAACTGTCAAATACAAGCACTATATACCTATTTCAATTCGCTACTAGCACCAGCTTCTTCCAGTTGTTTTTTTGCTTCTTCCGCTTCAGATGTAGGAGCCCCTTCTTTAATTACTGAGGGGGCACTATCTACAAGATCTTTAGCTTCTTTCAAACCCAGACCGGTTATTGACCGAACCGCTTTAATCACATTTACTTTTTTCTCACCAACTGACGTTAACATCACATCAAAGGCATCTTTAGCTTCTGGTGCATCACCGGCATCACCAGCAGCAGCTGGTGCAGCTGCTGCAACTGCAGCCTGTGCAGATACGCCGAATTTTTCTTCCATTGCTGCTACAAGCTCAACAACTTCCATTACGCTCATTGAAGCAATTGCTTCTAAAATATCATCTTTGGAAAGAGCCATTATTAACCTCCTAATTAAATAAATTTATATACGCTATTCAGTAAATTAAGCAGCTTCCTGCTTCTTATCACGAACAGCCGCTACAACACGAGTCACTTTAGTCGGAACCTCATTAAAGGTCCGAGTTAATTTAGTGATTGGCGCTAGAGTCACACATGCCAACTGACAGAGAGCCTGTTCTATAGTTGGCAATTTAGCTAGGACATCAATTTGTCCGTTATCAAGTAATTGCCCGCTAATAGATAAAGCTTTTACTTCAAACTTATCATTACTTTTCGCAAACTCCTTAAATAATCTAGCAGCTGCGCCAGGATCTTCCATAGAAAAACCAAATAACGATGGACCAATCAACACCTCGCTTACGCACTCATACTCTGTACCTTTAAACGCAAGTTTTGCAAGTGTATTGCGTACTATACGAATATCGATATTTTGTTCTCGTGCTTTTTTACGAAGAATTGTCATATCAGTCACATTAACTCCACGAGCATCGGCAATTACCAACGACAAGGCGTTTGAAGCAGTAACTCCGACTTGATCAACAATCACTTTTTTACTTTCAAGATTTAATGCCACGAGACTTTCTCCTGGATTTAATTGATTGGCCCAATTCGACCATCAATTGATTAAGCATCAATTAAAATTTTTGACGCATTTTCGGCGTTCTAATCCAGCTACAAAAAAAACTGAATAGGGTTGCACCGTTTGCGTAGGCGACTTCCAGTCAAAACTTGGAAATATCATTAAACCATTAACCTAGGCACCTACGGTCTTTAACGGTCTAAGAAAAGTTACTTAGACCCCAAAGTTAGTTTGATCTCACCAAAGAGACCTTGTTTTTCATACCTCTAAAGAGGCCTGGTCTATTATTAAACCAGGGCCCATAGTTGTCGATAAGGTAATTTTGCTTAAAAAAATACCCTTTGCTGATGCTGGTTTAGCCTTCTTTAAGTCAATTATAAGGGCCTCAAGATTTTCTTTTAAAAAGGTCTCATCAAAACTAAGGCTACCAATTGCGCCATGAATTATTCCGTTTTTGTCAATACGATAGCGCACCTGGCCGGCTTTAGCATTTTTTACAGCCGTTCCTATATCGGTTGTTACAGTTCCCGTTTTAGGATTTGGCATCAAACCTCTAGGGCCTAAAACTTGTCCAAGGAGACCCACTACCCTCATTGCTGCAGGCTCAGCAATAACAACATCAAAATTCGTATTTCCAGATTTGATATCTTCGGCGAGATCGTCCATACCAACTAGATCAGCACCTGATTCATTTGCCGCCTCTGCTGCATCACCTTGAGCAAAAACTGCTACCCTAACATTTTTTCCTGTGCCATGAGGAAGCGTAGTTGCTCCTCGAACTGCTTGATCAGATTTTTTGGGATCGATACCTAAATTCACGGCAACATCAACAACTTCTGTAAATTTAACAGTAGAAACTTCTTTTAATATCTGTACTGCCTCACTAATAGAGTAGTGCTTTCCAATTTCAACTTTCTCACGAATTATTCGAACTCGCTTAGAAATCCTAGCCATTTAAACACCCTCCACGTCAAGACCGATAGATCGGGCAGATCCGGCTATAGTCCTGACTGCTGCATCCATATTTGAAGCAGTCAGGTCAGATTGTTTGATTTTTACTATCTCTTCACATTGTGCCCTGGTAACTTTGCCAACTTTTGATGTATTTGGGGTACTGCTACCATTTTTTACTCCAGCTGCTTTTTTAAGCAAATAGGATGCAGGTGAAGTCTTTGTTATGAAAGTAAAACTTTTGTCAGCATATACGCTTATGACAACAGGTACAGGTGAACCTGGCTCTAGCTCTTGGGTTTGGGCATTAAATGCTTTGCAAAATTCCATTATGTTAACTCCCTTTTGACCCAGTGCGGGTCCAACGGGTGGACTAGGATTTGCTTTGCCTGCAGGCACTTGCAATTTCACGTAAGAATCTACTTTTTTAGCCATCTAACTTCTCCATTTTGGGTCAAACGCCTCGAAGTTCTAAGTAAAACTCGTCTCAGGCTTCCCTGNTTTAACTTAATTTTAATTAAGCATTTAAAATATTAAATTTTTTCTATTTGAACAAATTCAAGCTCAACTGGTGTATTGCGACCAAATATCGATACGGAAACCCGTACTCTACTTTTTTCATAATTAACTTCTTCAACAACTCCATTGAAGTCATTAAAAGGTCCGTCAGTAACACGAACTATTTCACCTGTTTCAAAAATAGTTTTTGGCCTTGGTTTATCTTCAGAGTCTTGGACTCTTTGCAGTATAGCATTCGCCTCTGCATCTGTTATAGGAGCAGGCATATCAGCCTTACCTCCAATGAAACCTAAAACTCTTGGAGTTTCCTTAACCAAGTGCCATGAATCATCATTCAACTCCATTTGAACAAGAACATAACCGGGAAAGAATTTACGCTCACTTTTACGTTTCATCCCTCCCTTCAATTCTACCACTTCTTCAGTTGGCACCAATATATCACCAAATATTTTTTCCATATTATGGAGCACAACTCTATCTTGCAGAGCCAAAGCAACCTTTTTTTCATAACCTGAATATGCATGTACGACGTACCAGCGCATGTGGTCCCCTTATCCTATAACCATGGAGGCAATCCAACCAAAGAAAGTATCCAAACCCCACAAGATNATAGACATAATTAACACAACCACTACAACCATTAGTGTGGTCTGATTTCTCTCTTGGCGTGAAGGCCAAACTACTCTGAGAGCTTCGTTATATGCTCCATATGCTAATGTCAATAAATTAGAACCTTTCTGTGTCTTCGAGCTAATAAAAATCACAATGACTGCAACTATAAGCCAGGCTATCGCTCTATAGAGCAGAGATTCAGCTGCAAAGTAATAATTGCCGTAAATAGCTGAGGCAGTAAGAATTACAATAACTAACCATTTAAGGCTGTCTAGCTTATATTGACTTTCTTCTGTAGTCGCACTCATATTAACTTGCGCCCTGAGTTGTTTTGGCTTTCCACATGCACCAGTTTAAAAATTTTATTGGCAGGCCAGGAGGGACTCGAACCCCCAACATTCGGTTTTGGAGACCGACGCTCTACCAATTGAACTACTGGCCTATCATAAAAACCCTAGGTTATGATGCCAAAAGATCTGCGTCAAAAAGACATCAATTTGGCATAGCAGTTCTTTTATTTACTCAATAATTTTGGCTACGACTCCGGCGCCAACTGTACGGCCACCCTCTCGAATAGCAAAACGTAATCCCTCTTCCATAGCAATTGGATGTATCAATGTGACTACCATTTTGATGTTATCGCCAGGCATAACCATTTCAACTCCGTCTGGTAACTCGCAGGCACCTGTTACATCTGTTGTTCTGAAATAAAATTGCGGACGGTAACCCTTAAAGAAAGGAGTATGTCTACCGCCTTCGTCTTTTGATAAAACATAGACCTCGGCTTCAAACTTAGTATGTGGTTTTACAGACCCTGGTTTGGCTAATATCTGTCCGCGCTCAATTTCTTCCCTCTTAGTGCCNCGCAACAAAACTCCAACATTTTCACCGGCACGACCCTCATCAAGCAGCTTTCGGAACATTTCCACACCAGTACAGGTAGTTTTAGTGGTATCTTTAATACCGATAATCTCAATCTCTTCGCCAACCTTAACAACACCACGTTCAACTCGTCCTGTTACAACAGTACCTCGACCAGCAATTGAGAACACATCCTCAATTGGTAGCAAAAAAGGTTTATCGATGTCACGAACAGGGTCTGGAATGTAAGAATCTAACGTTTCTACTAGTGACTTGACGGCTGTAGTGCCTAACTCATTGTCATCTTTTCCTTCTAGNGCCATCAATGCTGAGCCACAAATGATTGGTGTATCATCACCGGGAAATTCATAAGCATCGAGTAACTCACGGAGTTCCATTTCTACCAATTCGATCATTTCATTATATTCGTCAGAGCCAACACCGCCACAATCTGCAGCTAGTAAATCTGCTTTGTTTAAAAATACTACAACATAAGGAACGCCAACCTGACGAGCTAGTAGTATATGTTCCCGAGTTTGGGGCATAGGTCCGTCAGTGGAGCCGCAAACTAAGATCGCTCCATCCATCTGAGCTGCACCAGTAATCATATTTTTCACATAATCGGCGTGCCCAGGACAATCAACATGAGCATAATGACGATTATTTGTATCATACTCAACGTGTGATGTAGCAATCGTAATTCCACGTTCTCTTTCTTCTGGAGCATTATCAATACCGTCAAATGCAACTTTTTCACCACCCCAAACTTCTGCACACACTCGAGTAAGTGCTGCTGTTAATGTTGTTTTTCCATGATCGACGTGACCAATCGTGCCAACATTCACATGGGTTTTATTACGCTCGAACTTTTCTTTTGACATTACAAACACTCCTCAATCAATACTTGCAAATTTCTTAGTTAAAATTAAATAACATACTACATACCGCATGTTATTAAATACTGGAGCTCATAACCGGATTTGAACCGGTGACCTCTTCCTTACCAAGGAAGTGCTCTACCGACTGAGCTATATGAGCGTTAACTNTCGCTGTCGGNANNATNTGGAGCGGGTAGCGGGAATCGAACCCGCATCNTCAGCTTGGAAGGCTGANGTNNTAGCCATTNNACCATACCCGCNNGANACNGCCACCCCATAAAATAATTTTTAGTGGAGCCAAATCTGTTTTCTGTTGCAAATGCAACCTACCCATTCAATCAATGATAATATAATCAATGATAATATAATCTTTAGTTCCATGAAGCACTTAACTTCTAATTAACTACATAATAATACCAAATTTAAAAATTTGGTGCAGGGGGGTGGATTCGAACCACCGAAGCTTTCGCGTCAGAGTTACAGTCTGATCCCTTTGACCGCTCGGGAACCCCTGCGTAAAAGGTAAAACATCGTCCACACCCAATATATACCCAATAATTTCGCAAAACCCCCAAATACAAACATGAGATTATGGAGCTGGCGAGAGGAGTCGAACCCCCGACCGGCTGATTACAAGTCAGCTGCTCTACCAACTGAGCTACGCCAGCCCAAATCCTATATAAAAAATAAGGGTCGCGATTTTAGTGAATGTTGGAGGTATAATCAACAGCTTATGTGTCATATTCTGTTTTTTTTTAAAATTTTTATAAAGAAGGTGTGAACGCAAGTACCAAAATATACTTCATCATCATCTTAAAGCGAACCTAGTGCAATAAAAAATTTCACGAATCCATCAATTTTAAACCATCTAAAATCAATTCTGGTTCATAACAAGCAGATTTACCTAAAACGTTAACAAGTTCCCGACCATTCCCCCCAGTTGTGATTATTTTGACTTTTTTTTCCTCATTTAAATCTTCAATGATAAACCGCACAAGTGATCTAATCATCAAAAACTCACCTCTTGTTACACATTCTTCCGTCGATTTTCCTGGGGATAAATTTACCATATAATCGGTATGGACTTTACCTAATTCGATTTCTGCAGCATTGCTGTTTATCATTTCGCGGGATATTTCTATGCCAGGTAAAATATACCCCCCTAAATGTTTGCCTATGCCATTAACAATGTCAATTGTTAACATAGTCCCGGCATCAACAATCACGCATGGTGATTTGTAACAATTGTATGCAGCTACAATTCCTAGCCAACGATCGATGCCCAGCAGGGAAGGATCCTTGTAGCCACAAATAACCCCAGCTGTAGTTTTCTGAGTTTTAGCTATGAAAAGTAAGCATTTTCTTTTAAAAGAGTATCTGCTCATCCGGCTGAGAAAGCTCAAATTAGCAACAGACGAGATAAATATTTTTTTAATGGACAAAATTTTATCTAGTTCATCAAAGAATAATTCTAAATCTTCATTGATAACTGTGCCGCGCGATTCATAAACACCCTGTAATCCAACCCTCCATTTAATTCTGGAATTGCCTGCATCAATCTCAACTATCATTTACATTCTCGCAAACTTATTTCACCACCGTTAAAAACTTGCACTTTTCCTTCTACCTCGAGAATAAGCCCACCGCTAGAATCTATACCGCGGACGAATCCCACAACTGAATTACTCATCATCTCTAATTGAACCCACTTGCCTATTGAATTATCGTTCATTAACCACTCGTCTTTATAGTTGGAAAAACCTAGATTCTTATAATTTTTTAGTAGCAATAAAAGCTCCTCTATAACTGAAGAGGCTAGTATGTTTCTGCTTACCCCTGGATTTAATAATTTAGAAATATTTGTCCATGCTCTATCAATATGCTGAGAAAATCTCTCTGGCATATTTATGTTGATGCCAACACCAATAATGACCTGACAATATCCAGATGGATCCCCGACCACTTCTAATAGAATCCCTCCAATCTTTTTTTCTTCATAGATTAAGTCATTTGGCCATTTTAGTTTTATATTTTTTGCTCCACATTTTGTTAAACCTCTGAGCACAGCGCAGGCGACGGCTAAACTTAGGCCCTCTATTTCTTTAACACCCCCAGAAAATCCCCACACTAATGACAAGTAAAGATTGCATCCGTANGGACTAATCCATGATTTACCTCGACGACCACGACCCTCTGTTTGAGCTTCTGCTAGAACTATGTAACCACAAGAATTTGATACTTCAGCAATATTTTTAGCGAAAACATTAGTAGAAGAGACGGTCGATAGAATCTTTAAATTAACTAATAGAGATTTAGCAATAGGGGATATGTTTGCATAAATTTCTTCTTTTTTCAGGAGATCTAAGCCACCTATTATTCTATATCCACAACCTTTCTTTGCTTGTAAGGGAAGTCCTAAAGCCTTAATTTTATTTATTTTCTTCCAAACAGCCGCTCTTGAAATATCAAGCTTTTTACCAAGATCTTCACCGGAGTGAAACTTTCCATTACTCAAAATAAATAATAAATCTTCCATTTCAATCCATCAAAAAAAATAAAATATTTTCCCAAACAAAATANATACCTATACCTAATAATAAAAGAGAAAAGTACAANTTTAAACTTTTAGAGGGGAGCTGATGAGCAATTTTTGCACCTAATTTTGCAAAAGCTATACTCGAAATAATAATCCCAAAGAAAGCTGGAAGATAAACAAAACCAATTGAGTATTTTGGTAACTCTTGCGTATTTAGTCCCTGCATCGTGTAAACTAGTGCGGCACAGAAAGCAATAGGTAGACCACAGGCAGCTGAAGTTGCAACAGCATTCTTCATAGACATTTTCGTCCAAGAAAAATAAGGTACAGATAGTGAACCGCCTCCAACCCCAAAAATACTCGAGAAGAAGCCAATGATAGATCCAGCTATTATATTGCCAAAAGATCTTGGCATATGAAGCGGTATGGATAGATTTATAGGCTTGACCATAAATATAGCGATTAAACAAAGAAATAGACCGAAGAGGAGCTGTAAAAGAGAGCCTGAGATACTTAAAGCATAAGTGGCCCCTAAAACCGCACCTAGACATATACCAGGTGAAAGCCAAAATACTATAGGCCAAAGAACAAGTCCATGTTTATGATGAGCAGCCACCGAGCTAATAGAAGTAATCATTATTGTAGCCAGTGAGGTACCTACTGCCATGTGGGTCAATATTTCGGCGGGAAAAAGTTGTGATGTAAAAGTAAATATAAGTATTGGGACAATAATGACCCCTCCACCAATACCAAATAAACCACTTATTGTTCCTGCTATTACACCAAGAAATATATATAGAACGATAGTATCCATACATTACTCACATGTAGATTTTATTTCTGTATTATGCCTCATTTTTTTATATGTTAAATGGAGAGACCGTATTTATTTATACATATAAAAAAACGCCCTAACTTAAAAAGTTAGAGCGTTTAAACTAAAAACCTGGCGATGACCTACTCTCACATGGGGAAACCCCAAACTACCATCGGCGATGCATCGTTTCACTTCTGAGTTCGGGATGGGATCAGGTGGTACCAAAGCTCTATGGTCGCCAGGAAAACTGTTATNANCCAAAACCANNGNTANCGTTNATNNTTNTGNCTCANATAAATGTAAAAATATTAAAGCAACGAGTNTNNANAATGANAAGTTNTATATAAATGCAATCATTTCTATTATATGGTCAAGCCTCACGGGTAATTAGTACTGGTTAGCTCAACGCNTTACANCGCTTACACACCCAGCCTATCAACGTCCTAGTCTTGAACGACCCTTCAGGGGACTTAAAGTCCCAGGGAGATCTTATCTTGGAGGGGGCTTCCCGCTTAGATGCTTTCAGCGGTTATCCTGTCCAAACATAGCTACCGGGCAATGCCATTGGCATGACAACCCGAACACCAGAGGTCTGTCCACTTCGGTCCTCTCGTACTAGAAGCAGCTCTCCTCAAATCTCCAACGCCCACACCAGATAGGGACCGAACTGTCTCACGCCGTTCTAAACCCAGCTCGCGTACCACTTTAAATGGCGAACAGCCATCCCCTTGGGACCGACTTCAGCCCCAGGATGTGATGAGCGG
>NYXF01000122.1 GCA_002685455.1 Porticoccus sp.
ATATGAACTACTAGTTCATTTATTACCCCACCCCCATCTAGTATCGAATGTTGCCAAGGTGCATCGGATCCAGGACTTGCAACCCGAAGATATGCTTTATTTATATCAATTTTTTTTTGATGAATAGTTTCTCTTAAACTAATATATGCTGGAGAAAATTTATATATGTAACCACCCATCGCTATTGTGTTATTACTCTTAATCATTTCAATGTATCTCTTGAGTTTATCAGTACTAAGAGAAATTGGCTTCTCACAGAGAAAATGTTTGTTATTTGAAATTAATTTTTCTATTATTCCATCATGAGTTTTTGGTGGTGTACAAACAGAGTATATCTCAATTTCTTTTGTATTAATAAGCTCTTCTATTCCAAGAGAATTTATGCCAAATTCAGCTGCAAGATGCTGTGCCTTTTCATTGATAATATCTGATACAAAAATATCATTTATACCATTTTCAATATAGCCTTTAATATGCTTAGGAGCTTGTCGCCCGCAACCAATAATTCCAATTTTTTTCATCATATATCCTTATATACTATATCTTGTTATATTTTCTAATTTAGTTCTTTTGATACATGTGTTATTTTAGTTTATTATCTATTTAAATTTATATAGCAAAATAGAATGTTTTTTGAGTGAAAAATGACCAAAATGAAAATAGCATTTATATCTAGTGATACAAAGCATGCAATAGATGCAAAAAATAAACTTATTGAACTCTATGGTGATACGCCTGCTAAAGATGCCAAAATAATTGTTGCACTTGGTGGAGATGGATTGATGTTACAAGTACTTCATAAATTCATTACTTCCAATATTCCAATATATGGTATGAATTGTGGTTCCATTGGTTTTTTAATGAATGAATTAAAATTTGACGGACTATATGAAAAATTAGAAAATTCAGAGATAACTGAAATAAATCCTTTAAAAATGACAGTTACTGATATAAATGGATCTCAATTTACGGAGATCGCAATAAATGAGGTTGCATTATCAAGAACTACTCATCAAGCTGCAAAATTACAAATCTCNATAAATAANACCNTGAGATTAAATGAACTAATATCTGATGGCTTATTGATCTCTACTCCTGCAGGAAGCACAGCTTATAATCTATCAGCAGATGGACCAATATTACCAATTAGTGCTAAGTTAATGGCCTTAACCCCAACCAGTCCATTTCGTCCAAGACGATGGAAGGGTGCACTTATTGATATAAATTCGGATGTGGAAATAGAAGTACTGGATCCAGAATATCGAAAAGTTAACGCAACGGCTGACAGTCATGAGATTAAAAATGCGAAGAATATTATAATCTCTAATGAAACATCAATGAAATTAAGAATTATGTTTGATCTTAATTATAATCTTGAGGAACGAATTATTAGAGAGCAATTCATGTCCTAAGCAAAAAAATCTGGNGGTACTGCTCTGTCTTTTATTTGGCTAACGGCATCTTCTAAAGATAGAGTTACTTGCTCATTATTTCCGATCTCTCTTATTGTAACAGTTTTGTCCTCTGCTTCTTTTTGCCCTATGATAAAAAGAATTGGAATTTTTACTGATATATGCTCACGAATTTTATAACTAATCTTTTCATTCCTTATATCAAGTTCTGCTCTAATACCATGTTTTAAACAATAATTATGAATAGTCTCTGCATATTCGTCAGATTGCGAACTAATAGTTAGTATAACCACTTGAACAGGTGATATCCATAAAGGAAGTTTCCCAGCATANTGCTCAATTAGTATTCCAGTAAAACGTTCTAAAGAGCCAAAAATTGCGCGATGTAGCATGACAGGGACATGTTTTTCTCCATCACTACCGATATAGAATGATCCTAGTCTACCAGGTAGGTTAAAATCAACTTGCAATGTACCACATTGCCAGTCTCGTCCGATAGCATCCCTTAATACATACTCAAGTTTTGGACCATAAAAAGCACCCTCGCCTGGATTTAATTCATACTTTTGATTTGTACTATCAACCGCTTCCATCAATGCTTTTTCCGCTTTATCCCAAATATTATCATCACCAACTCTTTTTTCGGGTCTATCGGAAAATTTTACAACTATATTTTCAAAACCAAAATCCTTATAAATTGACAGAATTGATTCATGAACCTTTATACACTCATCTTTTATCTGCTCTTCTGCTAAGAAAATATGACCATCATCTTGGGTAAAATGCCTAACCCTCATTAATCCGTGAAGAGCNCCTGATGGTTCATACCTGTGCACTTTACCAAATTCAAGATACTTAATTGGAAGTTCTCTNTAACTTTTAAGCCCATTCTTAAATATTTGAACATGCCCTGGACAATTCATTGGTTTTAATGCAAAAATCTTCTCGTCAGGTGTAGTACTAGTAAACATGTTATCTCCAAATTTTTCCCAATGACCTGACTTTTCCCATAAAGAACGATCTAGCATATCAGGAGTATTAACCTCAAGGTAGCCATCTTTAAGTCCTTTTCGTTTCATGTAATCAATTAATTCTGTGAATAATTTCCATCCTTTCTTATGCCAAAAGACAGAACCTGGCCCCTCTTCCTGAAAATGGTACAAGTCCATTTCTCTACCTAATTTTCTATGATCTCTTTTTTCAGCCTCTTCTAACATATTTATGTATGAATTTAGCTCATCCATATTTGTCCAAGCAGTGGCATAGATTCTTTGAAGCATTACATTTTTTGAGTCACCCCTCCAATATGCCCCTGCGATCTTCATTAATTTAAATGCTTTTCCAATTTGGCCAGTTGAAGACATATGTGGGCCTCGGCATAAGTCGAACCAGTTACCTTGCGAATATATTTTTATACTATCACTTTCTGGAATATCTTTTATTAGCTCAACTTTATATTCTTCACCTTTTTCTTGAAATATTTTTATTGCCTCATCTCTTGAAACCTCTTTTTTTTCAAACCTCTCATTTCGAGAGATTATTTCATGCATTTTTTTTTCAATGACGCTCAAATCTTCTGGTTTAAATGACTCTTCTCGAAAAAAATCATAATAGAAACCATTTTCAATAATAGGACCGATTGTAACTTGTGTATTAGGAAATATAGTTTGAACAGCTTCGGCAAGCACATGTGCACAATCATGTCTTATTAATGAAAGAGCTTCTACATGACTCTTTGTAATTAATTCTATCTTGGAATTGTTTGGGAGAAGATCGTTTAAATCTGATAATTCATTATTAATCTTAATTGCAATTATTTTTTTGGCGAGTGAATCTGAAATGGACTTTGCTAGCTCCAAACCAGTTATTTGTTTTTTAAATTCTCTCTGGGATCCATCTAGTAAGATATATTTATACATTTTATGCTCAATCGCTGTTAACAAATCAGGTAAGTCTTACTTGTATTAATAATAAATTTTACTACATAATCAATCTTTTTTTTTTATTTTATAATACCAAGGTTTATACCAAACTGTATCTCTTGGAAGATCATCTGGAACGGGATCATATCCATGCCCTGCTAATGGGTGACATCGTAAAAATCTGTACAAGGACAACCAACCTCCAGACCAGATGCCATATTTCTTTATAGCCTCCAGAGCATAATTGGAACATGTAGGTTGATATCTACATCGATTACCTAAAAAATAGGATAGTGAATATTGGTATAATTTAATTAATATTATAAAGGGGAATGAAACAATATTCTTCATTATTTTAGATGCTAAATTTATTTAATATTATTCATAGCTTCATTTACAGCTTCGAATGTCAGCATAGTTGAAGAGTGACGGGATTTATAATCTTTTACAGGCTGTAAAAAAGCAAGCTCGGACCATTTCCCTTCAGGAACAGGACCGTTATTTTTTAGCATATTCACCATTGTCTCTGATACTTCATATAATTCCTCTTTTGATGTCCCAATAATATTTTTTGCCATAATCGACGAAGATGCTTGACCAAGTGCACACGCTTTTACATCATGAGCAAAATCTATTACAACATTATTTTTTATTTTGATGTCTACAGTAACTTTTGAGCCACAAAGTCTGCTTACTTTAGTTGCAGACGTGTCAGGATTATCTAAACGACCTAAACTAACAATATCTGATGCTAATTCAATAATTTTAGTGTTATATATATCATCAAGCATAGCTACATCTCTCTTTAATATTTTAACAATCAAATATTAATTAAAAATTGTATTTTTAATTAATATACATATATTGATAAATAATAGATTATAACATATATTCAACATCTAAATATATTCAAATATAAATAAATAAACCTTGGAGTTTCCCATTATGGAAAAAGATGCTAAAATTACAAATATTAAAACAAGTCCTATTGCACCCACAAGAGAAGAAGCAGAAGATGCTGTAAGAACAATACTATCTTGGATTGGAGAGAATCCAGATAGAGAAGGCTTAGTCGAAACTCCTAGAAGGTTTATTGATGCCTATGCAGAGTACTTCAACGGTTATAACATTAATGGTGAAGATGTTCTTAAAAAAACATTTGGTGATGTCGGTGGTTATAATGATATTGTTCTTCTAAAAGATATTGCTTTTAATTCTTTTTGTGAACATCACATGGCACCATTTATTGGTAAAGCTCATGTTGCATATCTACCTTCTGATAGAGTTGTTGGAATATCAAAATTAGCGAGATTAGTTGATGTTTACGCACACCGATTGCAAACGCAAGAAACAATGACAGCTGAGATTTCCAATGCAATTGATCAATCACTCAAACCTCGCGGAGTCGCTGTAATATTAGATGCCGAACACATGTGTATGTCACTGAGAGGGGTACACAAGCATGATGTATCAACAATTACCACAAGGTTTACTGGAGAATTTGATACAAATGAAAATCTTAGAGAGAGATTCATGAAATTAACAAATAGTTAGATTAAATGAAAAATAACTCAAATATAGAATTTGGTAAGAGAGAAAATATATTTGAAGTTGAGGAAGGATATACTTTCTCTCCTAAATTTGATGATGATGGTCTAATACCTGTCGTAACTACCTCGCAAAGTGGTGAAGTACTAATGCATGGTTACATGAATAGTGAAGCACTAAAACTAACACTTGAAAATAAAGAAGCACACTACTGGAGCAGATCTAGAAACTGTTTATGGCATAAAGGTATAACATCCGGACTTACGCAAAAAGTTATTAGTATAAGGGTGGATGACGACCAAGATACGATATGGTTAATCGTTAAGGTTTTGGGAGCAGGTGCAAGTTGCCACGTTGGTTATAGATCATGTTTCTATAGGTCTGTTGAGTTAGATGAAAAGGGTAAGTTAAAAATTAAATTCGAAGAAACTGAAAAATTATTTGATCCAGATCTTGTTTATAAAGGACAAGAAAATCCAACAAAATTATAGATCAATATCTAATATTGCCATATTAAATGAGTAGGAAATATCTCCATCTTCATCATCTCGAAAAATTACTCCAATGAATTCTTCTTCAACAAATACTTCCATTGAGTCATCTTTTTTAGGTCTTTCAACAACTCTTATAACATTTGATTGAAATTTATTTTTTAAATATTCTTGAATTCTCTGGCTCTCTCTCATATTCATATCTATCTTCCTAACTTTAATTTTTTGAATCATCGGATGGTAACATATGCTCCATATGTTGTGAGGGATAATCTCTATCATTCTGGGCAATAACTCTCGCTGGGACTCCGGCAACGGTAGTACCATCCGGAACATCTTGAAGAACGACACTTCCAGCTGCAATTCTAGATGAAATACCAATATTTATATTTCCTAGTATTTTAGTACCAGCACCAATTAAAACCCCGCTCTTTACTTTTGGGTGTCTATCTCCAGATTTTTTCCCAGTTCCACCTAATGTAACATCGTGTAACATCGAGACATTATCATAAACCTCTGCTGTCTCGCCTATGACTATTCCCGTTGCATGATCTATAAAGATGCCTCTACCAAATTTTGCCGCTGGATGGATATCTACTGAAAAAATTCTAGATGATACACTTTGCAAATAGTAAGCAAATTCAATTCTATTATTATTCCATAACCAATTAGCTAATCGATGAGTTTGTAATGCGTGGAAACCTTTAAAATAAATAACAGGCTCTAAATATCTATGACAAGCAGGGTCTCTATCGAAAACAGCCGCTATATCAGCTCGGATAACCTGTTGTATTTGAGCGTCAGTTGAATAGAATTCATCAAATAATTCTTTTATCACCCGATCTTCTATAGAAATTGTCTTCAGTAATTTGGATAATTGCAGAGATAACACATCTTCAAGTGACTTTTGACCCAATATAGCAGAATACATAAAACTTGAGATCATAGGATCTTTGGATGAAGCATCAGTTGCCTCATTCCTAATATTATCCCATATTGGATCAATAGATAGCTTTTGGGTTTTTGACTTTTTTTCATTACTATGTTGCATCTATATCCCCATTATTAAAGAAATTTTTATATTTAAAACTATTCATAAATAGTAATATTTTGTTATAAATATATAGTTAATTGATAATTAAATCAAATTAGATCAAATTTAAATAAAATTATATAAATTAATTCTAAAATGAAATAACATAATTACTGAGGAGCAAATAATGGCAGATACCCATATACCTTATTATCAAAACACAGATGGGCATTCTGTAATTGAAATCCCCGTAAAAAAATTTAAATGTATTGGAGCTAATCCTCCTCATGATCACCCCCACATATATTTAGATATGGGTAAGAATAACAGTATAATTTGCCCCTACTGCTCGACTCTTTATAAATATAATAGTACTCTAAGCGAATTTGAAACTATCCCTCCAAATTGTCTAGTTAAAAACTAATGAAACTATCACATGTATAGTATAATTGGATCTGGTATCGCTGGTTTAGCTTGTAGTTCACTATTATCTAAACAAGGTGTTCAAAATGAAGTATTTGAAAAAAATAATAAGATTTTAGATCAAAATTATGGAATACAATTATCTCCAAATGCAAGTTATGTTCTTGAAAAAATGGGTTTGCTAGAATTATTAAAACCAAAACTAAAAGTAATTAACTCAATCGAAGTCTGCTCATTACAAAATCTTAAATCAATAACCACTTTACCAATCGGTAATTTTGTAAAATATAATAATTTAACAAACTATTATACTACAAGTCGAAATGAGCTTTATGAATTATTAAGGCGAGATGTTGAGAATTCAGGAACAACAATAAATTATAAATCAGAAATTACGAAAATTGATGATAACAATCAGAAAGTACAATTATATAAAAAAGATGGCAAAATAATTGAAAAAGAAAAACTTATTATTGCTAATGGTAATGCAAAAAAATCTATATATAAAAATATAATTTATAAAAATGTTACAAATAATTTTCTAACTTTAAGATCAAATATCACAAAACAGAATATTCCATTTGATATAAAAGGTGACAGTGTAATGCTTTTGCTCGGCAAACATCTACACATAGTAATTTATCCATTTTTTAATAATGAACTAAATGTTGTTTTAATCACCAATAAGAAATATTTCGATAATAATCTTAAACTAGATTTTGGTAGGATGGGCTATATTGATAAAAAAGTATTTCAACTTATTACAGAATGTAATTGGAGTTCATGGCAATTACAAGATCGCAAAATAAAACTAAATTTATGTCCAAATAAAGATATATATGCTATAGGTGACGCTGCACACTCTATAAAACCTCACCTAGCTCAAGGCTCTGCTATGGCACTTGAAGATGCTTACTTCCTTACAAATTTAATCACAAATAAAAACAAGGCAAAAGACATTCATCAAATGCTAAAGATACGAGAAAAAAGAGTAAATAGAGTAATAAATAAATCATCACAAAATAGATATTTTTTCCATGCTATTTCGCCAATTTCTATTATTCGGGATACAATATTGAATAATATTGATGGAGCAAGTTTTTTAAATACTCTGAAATGGCTCTACTGTTATAAAATATGAGTTACTATTTATGGTGCGGACGGCCGGACTCGAACCGGCACGGAGTAACCTCCGAGAGATTTTAAGTCTCTTGTGTCTACCTATTCCACCACGTCCGCATATTATAGTTCATTATATTTATACACCACTTGGATTAATTGGGGGGACAAATTGTAGCTCAGTATCCCATGGAAAATATATCCAAGTATCCTGACTCACCTCCGTTATATATGTGTCTACATTAATTAAACCCTCGGGTTTTGCATATACCGTTGCAACGTGAGCATCTGGCACTAAATCTTTTACAACTGTCATTGTAGCACCTGTATCAACCAAATCATCTATACATAATATTGAATTTGCTTGAAAGTTATTCTCTGTGAGTATTTTTTCATTAATTTTTTTTAAAACTTTTATATCTCCTCTTTTGTGATCTGGAGAATACGAGCTTACGCAGACTGTTTCGATTACTCTGATATTTAACTCCCTAGCAATAATTGCAGCTGGAACTAATCCACCCCTTGTAACTGCTATTATCGCTGACCAATCACCCTTATCAGCCAGTCTCCAGGCAAGAGCTTTGGAGTCTCTATGGAATTGATCCCATGAAACTGGAAATAACTTTGAACTCGTTGCACTATTCTCCATTTTTAACTAATCTTCCCAATCTCAATATTACCAATCCCAGATAACTCACTCTCTATTATACTTGCAATACTCTTGAGTTCATCAATATTTTTACCTCTACACACAATATTTGCTCCGTAACCGCTATCATTATAATATGGGTAAGAACCTATGCTCACAGTTGAAGTTTTACTCTGAATTGATCGCAAAGTATCAGCAATATCTCCCTCTTTGATATTTGTCAAAATATTACAGCTATATAATTTTTGGCCTGTTTCCATTCTGTCAATTACCACTTCGAGCATAGCCTGCATCACACTTGGAACTCCTGCCATAACAAACACATTTCCGATTTGAAATCCTGGCGCCTTTGAAACACTATTTTCGATTAATTTTGCACCATGTGGGATTCGGGCCATTCTTCTCCTTGATGCATTTAAATCTGCAAGAGGTATTCTCTCAAGAAGCATTTTAATCGCCTCATCATTTTCAGAAATTCCAACGTCAAATGCTTTAGCAACACAATCGGCTGTTATATCATCATGCGTTGGTCCAATACCTCCTGTAGTTAATACGTACGTGTAATCATTTCTAAGCTCATTTATAGTATCAATAATCTTTTCTTCTTCATCAGGTACTATTCTTACTTCTTTTAAGTAAACACCAACATTGGTCAAACAATCTGCAATATATCCAATATTCTTATCTTTAGTACGCCCTGATAGTATTTCGTCGCCAATTACGATTATAGAGGCTGTAAAATCTGTCATTTTTTATCCAATTGAATGTGTATTATTATCATTCTTTATATATTATATTGAGTATAATAAAAATATTTTTTATTATATAAAAGCTATTAAAAAAAAAATTATAAAATATGAACTCTTATATAAAAGCAAGTAATGCTCCAATGAAAAATATTGGACTCATAAAACTTTATAATAATGATGATTTTTCACAAATGAAGAAGGCTGGTAAACTAGTAGCTGAGTGCTTAAATTATATTGAGCCTTTTATTATTGATGGAGTTACAACCCAATATTTAGATAAATTGATATACGATTTTGCATTATCAAAAAACTCCATACCGGCAACTCTGAATTATAGAGGTTATCCAGCATCCTCTTGCATTTCCCTTAATAATGTTATTTGTCATGGTATACCAAGTAATAAGAAACTAAAAAATGGTGATATACTTAATATAGATATAACGCTTATCCTAAATGGCTGGCATGGTGATACCAGTCGCATGTTCAAAGTTGGAAAGATTTCGCGTAAAGCCGAAATATTAATAGATACCACTTATCAGTGCCTTATGGAAGCTATCCATTTATTAAAGCCGGGTATTCACACAGGCGACATAGGTGCATTAATCCAAGAAATAGCTGAAGGTAATAGATTCTCAGTAGTTGAAGATCTATGTGGCCATGGAATTGGACAGATATTTCATGATCATCCAAATATCTTACACTTTGGTAAGAAAGGTCAGGGTTACGAATTGAAAGAAGGAATGATTTTTACAATTGAGCCAATGATTAATGCAGGAACAAAGGATATAAGATTATTGTCAGATGGTTGGACAATTGTAACAAAAGATAAAGAATTATCTGCACAATTTGAACATACAGTCGGAATTACAAGAGACGGCTATCAAATATTTACTGATGGATGAATTACATATGCGCGACAATTCAAGTTTCGAGATTTGATTTTACTAGCTCATAGCTTCCATTTGTATCTATATCAAAAGCAACTGCTTCACCGAGATCAACTTCAACAGACTTATCTAAAAAATTTGATAATAGGTCCCTTCCACCCTTATCACCTCTAATATTCATTAATTCATTAAAATAACTTTTATCCCATAAAACTGGATTACCTCTTTGCTGATTTGAAGTAGCTATACAAATTTCATTGCCAATGGATGGGTTATAAAACTCAATCAATTTATTTATCTCATAGATTCCAATCAATGGCATATCAGGAAGACAAATCATTACAGCATCAATTTTTTTTCCCAGTGATTTGATCCCTGCTCTTAATGAAGTTGAGAGCCCATCTTTATATTTTTCATTAAATACGAATTTTAAATTATAGTTTTTAAGTTCTAACATGATATCTTCTGACTCGTGACCAGTAACCACAATAACTTCTGATATATTAGATTTTGTGATATTATCTATATAGTTCTTAATAACACTTTTACCGTTAACTTTTAAAAGTAGCTTATTTTTTTCACCCATTCTTTTTGATTGACCAGCAGAGAGGACAACTGCAGCAATATTAGCTTTCTTGGTCATTATTGTTTTTGATATTTTTTTTCTTTTGATAGCAAAATCAATATCTTTTAAAAGTCCGCCAACCCCGAGAGAATTAACCATTTTTTCATTAACAACAACGCCGGCATGAAGACAATTTAGATGCCAATCAAGACCATTTAAAGCATCGCTCCGTGCAGATCCGGCAGCGGCAATTAAATTAGTTTTACCAAGAGTAGCACTCAACGTTAGGTTACCTGGGTCCACTGGCATCCCAAAAGATGTAATTTTGCCCCCAAGCTGTATTATTATTTGTGGTACAATATCATTATAATCTGATACAGAAGATGAGAGAAAAAGTAAGACAACGTCAAGATCCATCAGAGATAATTTTTTTATGGACTCTTTTAAAGAATTAAAGTTATGATTGGTAGTGCATTCAAACATTATTGATGAATTGTAATCTCTAATTCTTGTTTCTATTGATTTTTTGGTTTTTGCTATTAATGTATTTTTTTCATTAATAGAATGCGAATATATGATTCCAAATTTTAATGGCTTAAATTCTTTTAAATTTATTAAATTTTCATTACTTAAAAAACTAACAATATTATTTACATCCGAATATTTAATAGCGTAGGAAATACTTTTCACGCTCAAAACATGATCTCCTCTATAAACTATATCGTGATTATTTAGTGAAGATATTGCAATATTTGATGATATTTCATTTAGCTTTCTAACATTATTCTCATTTATTTCAAATAACCCATCATATTTTGAGGTAATGTTTGTTTTTCCTGAAAATGTTGGTGAAATAGAAAAATTATCGCTCAATATAGCCTGCCCTATAATCCGTGATGCGCTATTTTCATCTATCTCTCCCTTTTCCATGCTCCCCACATATAACTCCTCTATTCCTGAAGCACTCATTAATTTTATATCATTGGCATTGATTATTTTACCCTTTCGAATTCTACCCTTATTTATAAAAACAGAATGAAAAAGTATATACCCTTCTGATTCACGTGTTTTCTTTAAGAATATTTTCATATCTCGATTAGTTTCTCAAAATAGAGACAATCTCACCAACGATTGATAACGCAATTTCAACTGGTGTTCTGGCTCCTATGTTAAGACCAATTGGCCCATGAATTCGTTTTAAATCACTACTGTTAAAATCAAGGCCGAGTCTGTCAAGTCTACTTAAATGAGTTTTTCTAGAACCGAGGGAACCAATATAAAAACATTCACATTTTAAAACAAGCCTGAGAGCAACATCATAAATTTTAGGGTCATGAGTTAGAGTAACTATTGCTGTTCGGTGATCAATATCAATATCATTCATTACTTCATCAGGCCAATTATTATAAATTTTTACTCCGGGAAATCTCTCAGCATTTGCAAAGCCCTCTCTAGGATCAATCAAAATACAGTCAAAGTTGAGGTTTTTTGCGAAGAGAATTAAATGCTGCGCAATATGAACGGCTCCAATAATGATTAGTTTTAGTGGCGGATTATATATATCAATGAAGTAATTTTGGTTGTCTATGCTCAAAAGCATACTTTTATCACTTCTGATGCACTCCAATAACTTAACATCTAGTTCTTTATTTCCAGTTTTTTCATTTGGATAAAGAATTTTTTCATCATGATTGTCAATATTTAATAGGTAAACTATTGCTTGCCTTTTTTCTTGAGATTCAATGATTGTATTTAGAAATTCTTCTTTCATTTCTTAATTCAATTCATTTAAATATACTTTAATTATACCGCCGCAAGCAAGACCAACTTCCCACGCCACTTCATTTGATACACCATATTCAAGAACTTTCGGATGACCACCTTCGATTAAGTCTAATGCTTCACTTATAACCGCGCCTTCAACACATCCACCAGATACTGATCCTTCAAAATTTCCATCTTGGTCAATAACGAGCTTACTTCCAACTCCACGGGGTGCAGAACCCCATGTTTGTATTACAGTAGCAAGTACTACTTTTTTACCGGAGCTCTTCCATTTATTAGCAATTTTTAGTATCTCAATATCATTTGATAGCATTAGTCTCCTCCTTGCATTACCGATACTTGGTTTTTGGCATATCTACTTAATATTATGTACTTTAATTGAGAATTTTTTTTCTAAATTAAATCTAATATTGCTTCCTCGATTAGTACCTTAACTAAATTACCGCGATACTTTGATGAGGCGTGTATATCATCGTTGAAGTCTGAGCTATCAATAGTAATATTATTTAATACACTTGTGGTAAAATTATTACTAAGAGCATCCTCTAAATCTCTCAATCTGAATACAACAGATGATGCACCTGTTATTGCAACTCTTACGATATCATCAAATTTTGCAATAAATACTCCAGCCATAGCATAACCAGATGCGGGGTTTCTAAATTTTCTATATGTTGATGCAGTGGGTATTCTAAATTCAATTTTCTGTATTATTTCATCCGGTGAAATAGCAGTTTCAAACATTTCAACAAAGAAATCATCAGCATTATAAATCGATTTTGAAGTATAGATTTTTGCATCCAATGCGATTACAGCTGCTGGATAATCGGCAGCTGGGTCAGCATTAGCAATAGAACCACCAATTGTACCTCTGTGTCTAACTTGAGGATCTCCAATCTGTTGAGCTAATTTTGATAAACTATCTATATTTGACAGGACATCCATAGAAGATGCAATATCATTATGAGTACATAATGCCCCAATTATAATTTTATTATCTTCTAGATCAATTTTATTTAAATCTTTAATCATTGATATATCAATAATATCAGAGGGTTGAGATAATCTTTGTTTCAATGTTGGAATTAATGTGTGCCCTCCGGCGAGTATTTTTGGATCATCGCAGGATATCAATAAATTTGATGCTTCCTGAATTGTATTTACCTTATGATATTTAAAATTATACATTATCTTACATCTCCGAATTACTATGCTATTGCTTCTTGCACAGCTTTAATTATGTTCTTATAACCTGTACACCTACAAATATGACCTTCAAACCACTCCCTAATCTCTTCTTCACTTGGGTTATGATTCTTATCTAGTAAGTCCACTGAACTCATTACTAATCCTGGGGTACAAAAACCACATTGAAGTGCGTGATTGTTTTGGAATGATTTCTGAATTGGGTGCAAATTACCGTCTTTTGCGAGACCTTCTATAGTTGTCAATTCTCTGCCGTTTACTTGGCTTGCTAAAGTGGTACAGCTCTTTACTGAATTTCCGTCAATATGAACAACACACGCACCACACTGACTCGTATCACATCCAACGTGTGTACCTGTAAGTCCTAATTCTTCACGAAGAAAATCAACTAAAAGTTGATTATCCTCTACCTCTTTAGCATATTCTATCCCATTTATATTTGTCTCTATTTTTACCATTATTACCCCTTTAAATTTACTTATTATAAAAATACAAAAATGAGAACAAAAAAACAATCATAACGAAAATAATTTTATTTCTTCTATTATTAAAAAATAAAATTTTATTTTCAGAATCATCTTTTAATGTAGCTGCAAGATTTATATCCTTTGAAAGACTTTCATCTGTATTGAAATAATTTTCAAGATTATTAAAAAATTGATCTGCCAATGTCTTAGATGCGCTTTGAATAAGTCTTTGACCAACTTGAGCCAATTTACCTCCAACTTGAGCGTCAACTTCATATTTTAGTTTAGTTATGTTTGCTCCCTCCTCTGACAAATTTACGGATGCAGAACCTTTTGCAAAACCTGCTGCTCCACCTTGCCCCTGACCAATAAGTTTATATCCTTTTGGAGGATCCAAATCTGTAAGATTAATTTTTCCCGTGAACTTAGCTTTAACAGGACCAATTTTAACCTCAACGACTGCTTTAAATTCATCCTCATTTGATTTTTCTACTTCCTGAGCACCTGGAATAGTTACCTTTAAGACTTCTGGACTATTAAGAGCTTCCCACACTTTTTCTCTGGATGCTTGTATAGTATTTTCACCTGTAAGTTTCATATTCTACTCCAAAAACGTTTATATTATTAAGTTTTATGATCATAAATACAACAATTCTTTTTTGTATAATTAAAAAAAATAATATGCATGAGATCATATTTCTATAATAATTACAGTATATATAAATACAACAAACTAATAATTAAAAAAATGATTAATAGATATTCTAGACAGATTATGTCAGATATTTGGAGTGATCAGTCAAAGTACAGTATTTGGCTAGAAATTGAGTTATTCGCACATGAGGCCATGGAAGCTCAGGGTATGATTGAAGACGGCCTTACCGAAAAAATACGAAAGAAACTAAAAAACATCTCATTTGATATTGATCGTATATTAGCAATCGAGAAGCAAACACACCACGATGTAATAGCATTTTTAACTTATATATCAGAATGTATTGGTGAAAAAGATGCAAGATACCTACACCAAGGTATGACTTCTTCTGATATTTTGGATACTGCTATGTGTATTCAACTCAAAAAATCTGCTAAGATAATCTTGTCTGACTTAAATGAATTACTTGAACAATTATCAATTAAAGCTCAAAAATATAAGTATTTGCCGACTATTGGAAGAAGCCATGGTATTCATGCAGAGCCCACTACTATAGGTTTAAAATTTGCTCAATCATATGCAGAATTTGAAAGAGCAAAACAAAGAATGGAGCAGGCAGAAAAAGAGATTTCTATTTGTTCCCTATCAGGTGCTGTTGGAACCTATGCCAATATAGATCCTCGAATTGAAAGCTACGTTGCAAAAAAACTTCAACTTCAAGAAGAAACAATCTCAACACAAGTCATCCCAAGAGATAGATTTGCATATTACTTTAGTGTGCTTGGTTTGATTTCGGGTTCAATAGAGAGAATCTCAACTGAGATAAGGCATTTGCAAAGAACCGAGGTTGACGAAATGTCTGAGCAATTCCAAAAAGGTCAAAAAGGCTCATCTTCAATGCCACACAAACGAAATCCTGTTCTTACAGAAAATTTAACAGGAATCGCAAGATTAATCAGAGGCATGGTTGTGCCAGCGCAAGAGAATATCGCATTATGGCATGAGAGAGATATATCACATTCATCTGTAGAACGTGTTAATGCACCAAATGCAACAATTTTGACCGACTTCGCAATATCAAGACTCAGTAACGTTATAGAGAATATTGGGATAAATGACGATAATATATCTTCGAACCTCGATAAATTAAACGGCTTAATTTACTCTCAAAGAATTCTTCTTATCTTGACCCAGAGAGGTTTCAGCCGTGAAAAGAGTTATGAAATTGTTCAAAGGAATGCTTCTAAATCATGGGACTCAAATATCGACTTCAAACAAATTATAATGGATGATGAAGAGATCAATAGCTTATTGTCCTCTGATGAGATAAATGAACTATTTTCACTCGAATATCATCTTAAACACGTTGATTATATATTCAAAAAAGTATTCAAAAAAAAATAACCAAAGGTTCGGGAATGAAAAAGAATAAAATTTACGAGGGCAAAGCAAAGATTCTCTATAAAGGTCCAGAGCAGGGAACATTGATTCAACATTTCAAAGATAATGCTACAGCTAATAATAATGAAAAAATGGAAATTTTTGAAGGAAAAGGTGTGTTAAACAATCGTATTTCAGAGCATATATTTACTCTTTTATCTTCTATTGATATACCGAATCACTTTATTAAAAGACTTAATATGAGGGAACAACTTATACATGAAGTAGATATTATACCTCTTGAGGTTGTGGTTAGAAACACAGCTGCTGGCTCTTTAACTAAGAGACTTGGAATTCCAAATGGTGAAAAGCTCTCAAGACCGCTGATTGAATTTTATTTAAAAGATGATGAACTTCAAGATCCTATTGTCAGCGAAGAACATATTTTAACATTTGGATGGGCAAATCAAAACGAGTTAGATGATATATCTTCACTTGCATTTAGAATTAATGATTTCCTCATTGGATATTTTTCAGCATTAAAAATACAACTTATTGATTTTAAGATTGAATTCGGACGAATATTTAAAAGTGAAGAATTTCATATAATTCTTGCTGATGAAATTAGTCCCGACTCTTGTAGATTATGGGACTTTGAAACAAAAGCAAAAATGGATAAAGATGTTTTTAGAGAGAGCTCTGGTAACCTGTTGGATGGATACAGCGAAGTCGCGAGAAGAATGGGGTTAATAAATGTTAATGAAATATCAAAAAATAGTAAACCTACGCTAATCAAAGGATAATTTATGAAAGCTATCGTACATATCAGACTCAAAAGTGAAGTCTTAGATCCACAAGGACAAGCAATTGAGAGTGCGCTGAGAAATCTTGGAGAGGAGAAAATATCAAATGTCA
>NYXF01000050.1 GCA_002685455.1 Porticoccus sp.
CTATAAATCAGTATACCCGTTATGGCACTGTGTTCTTGGCTACACTCCAAGCAATAGGAATGTCAGTTGGTTTAGCAGGACAAGGTCTTGCTTATACAGTTGATTTTAGTTTTCATTTCATTGCGGTAATTTCTTTGGTTACTGGGGCTGTATTTTTGATGTGGTTAGGAGAACAAATTACCGAAAGAGGCATTGGTAACGGTATATCTATGTTAATATTTGCTGGAATTGTTGCTGGTATTCCATCCGCTATCGGACAGGCCTTAGAGTCCTCACGTCAGGGTGAATTGCATGTTTTGGCTCTATTGCTAGTTGGAATCCTTGCAGTCGCAGTAGTATATTTTGTTGTATTCATTGAGCGTGGTCAAAGACGAATAACTGTAAATTATGCTCAACGCCAACCGGGTAAGGGTCCAGCACAAGCAAGTCATCTCCCACTTAAGGTGAATATGGCTGGTGTTATTCCAGCAATATTTGCAAGTAGCTTATTATTGTTCCCCGCGTCCATTGCACAGTGGTTTGGTCAAGGTGCTGGATCGGCAGACTGGCTTCAAGAAGTCGCACTTTTCATAGGCCCCGGCCAACCATTGCATATATTATTATTTTCTGGGTTAATTATTTTCTTTTGTTTTTTCTACTCAGCGCTAATGTTTAATCCCAGGGAGATGTCGGATAATTTAAAACGTGGAAATGGATTTTTACCTGGTATAAGACCTGGAGAGCAAACAGCAAGATATATAGATGGTGTAATGACAAGATTAACTTTGGTGGGCGGCATATATATGACTGCAGTATGTCTTTTGCCTCAATTCTTGAACGTATATTTAAATGTTCCATTTTATCTTGGCGGAACATCCTTGCTCATTGCGGTAGTTGTTACAATGGATTTTATGTCGCAGGTGCAGTCACACTTGATGTCAAACCAGTATTCTTCTTTAATGAAGAAGTCTAATTTAAAGGGATATGGTGGTAAAAGCCGTTGATTTGGTCAGAGGATTTATTATGAAAGTACGCGCATCAGTAAAAAAAATATGCCGTAACTGCAAGGTAATTAAACGCAAAAACGTTTTGCGAGTTATTTGTAGTGTTGAGCCGCGACATAAACAGCGTCAAGGTTAATTTAATAGAGTTATTGATTTTTATTTCAAGCAAAGCTATCCTCTTGCCCCGATTTTTAATAGCGTGGATATTGATTAGAAATCATTTAGATTTTAGCTAAAAACAAAAATTAAAGTGGAGTATGAAAAGATGGCCCGAATTGCCGGTGTCAATATACCTGATAATAAGCATGCAGTTATTTCTCTGACATATGTTTTTGGAGTTGGTCGCAGCACAGCTAAGGCTATATGCGCTAATGCAGGTATAGACGAAAATATAAAAATATCTGATTTGAGTGAAACCCAAATAGATGCTGTACGAGGTGCCGTTGGAGAAATAGCAGTTGAGGGTGATTTGCGAAGAGAAGTTAGTATGAATATCAAGCGTCTGATGGACCTTGGGTGTTATCGAGGCCTTCGTCATCGTCGTGGCTTGCCATTGCGTGGGCAGCGCACCAAAACTAATGCGCGTACCCGAAAAGGGCCGCGTAAGCCAATTAAGCGATAGGAAAATATAAGAATGGCAACTCCAGATAAAAAAACTACCCGAAAAAAGGTAAAAAAAACAGTTATAGATGGCATCGCCCACATTCATGCCTCATTTAATAATACTATAGTTACAATCACAGATAGACAAGGAAACACGCTAAGCTGGGCAACGTCTGGCGGTTCCGGTTTTAGAGGGTCTCGAAAAAGCACTCCTTTTGCTGCACAAGTTGCTGCAGAGAGAGCTGGTGAGGCCGCTCAGGAGTTCGGATTAAAAAATCTTGACGTTCAGGTTAAAGGACCAGGCCCAGGAAGAGAATCAGCTGTGCGAGCTCTCAATAATGCGGGATATAAAATTACAAATATTACCGACGTAACACCTATTCCGCATAACGGTTGTCGTCCACCAAAAAAACGTCGTGTTTAAATAGGATAGCAATGATATGGCAAGATATTTAGGACCTACATGCAAACTTTCTCGTCGGGAAGGAACGGATTTATTTTTAAAAAGCGGAATTAGACCACTGGAGTCTAAATGTCATGCGGATAGCGTTCCAGGACAACATGGTGCGCGACGCGGTCGTCTTTCTGATTATGGTGTTCAGTTGCGTGAAAAACAAAAAGTTCGTCGCACATATGGAATTCTTGAAAAACAATTTAGAAATTACTATAAAGAAGCAGCAGTAATTAAGGGGGCAACAGGTGAAACTCTATTGAGGCTTCTTGAGCAACGTTTAGATAATGTAGTTTATCGTATGGGGTTCGGTTCAACTCGCTCTGAGTCTAGACAGCTAGTTGCGCACAATGCAATTCTAGTCAATGGAAAGAAAGTTAATATTGCCTCATACCGAGTCTTAGAAAATGATATTATAAGTATTCGTGAGAAATCAAAAAAACAACTGCGCATCCAAGCAGCCCTTCAAATATCAGCCCAGAGGACAGGTGTTGATTGGGTAGAAGTTGATAATAGTAGTATGTCCGGTACTTTTAAGCGTTACCCTGATCGCAGTGAGCTTCCTGCAGAGATCAACGAAAATTTAATTGTAGAGCTTTACTCAAAGTAGAGTTAATAGTATTTATTTGATAGTTATTTGATATAAGGCAGACAGGCATATGCATACATCAGTGAATGAATTTTTGACACCTCGAACTATAGATGTAACTGAAATCAGCGCTACACAATCGAAAGTAGTCCTAGAGCCATTAGAGCGTGGTTTTGGCCATACACTAGGTAATGCTTTACGTCGAATACTGCTGTCTTCAATGGCCGGTTCTGCCATCGTAGAAGTAGAAATTGATGGTGTGCTTCATGAATATAGTAGTTTGGAAGGTGTCCAAGAAGATGTCATAGAAATCCTTCTTAATTTGAAAGAAGTGGCCATCATATTACATGAGAAAGATGAGGTGACCTTGACCCTGTCAAAAAAGGGTAAGGGTCCAGTTACTGCTGGTGATATTGAGCTTGATAGTACATGTGAAATAATTAATCCAGAGCATGTTATTGCTAATATAACCGGTAGCACTAAGTTGAACATAAGACTTCATGTAGTTAAGGGAAGAGGATATCAACCATCTACATTACGCTCAGAAGCAAGTGACGAAGATCGCTCTATTGGACGCCTTCCTATGGATGCTACGTTTACTCCTGTTAAGCGAGTCTCCTACGTAGTTGAAAGTGCCCGTGTCGATCAACGAACTGATCTAGATAAGCTAGTGTTAGACTTAGAAACAGATGGAACAATCGATCCAGAAGAGTCTATTCGTCGTGCGGCGACTATCTTACAACAACAACTTGCTGTGTTTGTTGACTTACAGAGTGAAAATACAGCTATTCCTGAAGAAGAAGAAGATTTAATTGATCCAATCCTGCTTCGACCTGTAGATGATCTTGAGCTGACTGTTCGTTCCGCTAACTGCTTAAAAGCAGAGAATATCCATTATATTGGTGATTTGGTGCAGCGTCTTGAAGTTGAGTTGTTGAAAACACCTAACTTGGGGAAAAAATCTCTAACGGAAATTAAAGATGTTTTGGCATCCAGAGATTTATCTTTAGGCCAGAGAATTGAAAACTGGCCACCTGCAAGTATTCGCCCTGAAACTGAAGAGGTTTAATTTCTTCAAACCAATTAATTTGAAAAAAATTTATTGCTGAGATAGCAAAATTTTTAAGGAAATAAGATAATGCGTCATCGCAAAAGTGGCAGAAAGCTGAGTCGGACAGGAACACACAAAAGAGCTATGTTCCGTAATATGGTTGCTTCTTTAGTGAAGCATGAGTTTATAAAAACAACTTTACCAAAGGCAAAAGAACTACGCAGAATTGTCGAGCCTTTAATAACTTTAGCAAAAGTCGATAGCGTGGCTAATCGAAGATTAGCTCAAAGTCGAATTCAGGATAAGGCTACGGTTGGAAAACTATTTACAGAGCTTGGGATTAGATATCAAAACCGACCAGGTGGATACATTAGCATATTAAAATGTGGATTTCGTTCCGGAGATGCTGCTCCAATGGCCTATGTTGGGCTCTTGGACCGTCCCGAAGTAGAACCCGTAGAAATTGATGAAGAACAACAAGAAGCCTAACTTTACTTATCTTTATGAAAGAGGTAATTGGATATGGAATGTCGTTCCTACGTTAATATCAGAAGTTATAGCAAGTTGTCCTCGATGTTGTTCCGTAATAATAAAATATGAAAAAGATAATCTCTTAGCAGAGTGATAATCAGACTTTGTTGATTGATTCGTGAAAAATGGCTCGAAAATAAATTGTTGTTCCTCTTTACTTACCCCTAATCCATTATGTTGTATCTTAATCCATAGAGCATCATAACATTCCATAACCTTGATCTTTATGAGCGACTCTAGTTTTTTAGCAGCATGATTTTCGCTTATAGCGTAGCATGAGTGTCTCAATAGACTTAATATTACCTGCTTTATTTCTGATGAGAATAAAGGTATTTGAGGTAGATTTTCCTCAAATTCGCATTCTATCTTAATATCAGAAAATTTTAATCCAGATGAGGAGGTTATAACTTTTCTTGCTAACTCGACAGTCTCATTAATAATTTCTTGCATACTGCAAGATTGCTTTTTTCCACCTCGGCTTACAGAAAAATCTAATAGATTATTTATTATAGCACTCACTTGTTGGCCTCTTTGACCAGCTTCCGTAAGATTTTCTTCAATTTTTTTTAAGCCTTTGGATGTTGAGTTTTCTGATTTCTTAAGGCTAGCTATACTGCTATCAATATCTTTAAGTATACACTGCAATGGAAAATTTATATCATGCGCCATAGTAGAGGCCAGCTCACCCATAGACGACATCTTATCTCTTTGGACAAGCATATTTGCCGTGAGGATGTTTTCTGTTACATCATTTATGAGTAGCACAACACCAGTCTCCTCTTGTTCTCTGAGAGGATAAATAGTTATATCAAAATGGTATTGTCCTCGTTGACTATGTTTAATTGTTTCTGCTTGATTTTGCGTTTGAACATGATTTACTTGCTCTGGGGTTACAGTTATAGCAGGGTAAGTTTTCCAGAGATCTTTGCCTAATGCTTGTGCCGAGCTTATACCGGTAATAGACTCAGTTTTTTGATTCCATCGAGTTATTTTCCCATATTTATTTATACTAATAAGCATGAGGGGCATTGAGCTGAGAATATCAGCTATATAGGTCTCTGACGAGCGCAATCTATCGGTGGTTGTTTTATGTTGCGTGATTTCTCCCTCAAGCAATCTATTAGAATCTTTTAGTAACTGATTATATTGGTCAAGTGTAGCTGTTCTCTCTAAAACTCTTTCTTCAAGTTGAGTTGTTATTTCTTTCAGAGCAATATTAGAATGACGAGCCTGCCTACGGCTCAAGAAGAGCATTATGCCTGTGATTGATAAAAGAATGATGAATATCCCTCCAGACCAATTCGCAAGATGTTGCCAATTGGTGTGCCCATCTTCATCATTCAAAAAACCAATCATCCCTGCATTAACTGGGAAACTGAAGATTAAAAAAATTATATATAATAGATTTTTTTTCATATTTAAAATCACTACTCTTATTTATTTTTGACTTAAAAGAATAATACCATACTTAGTGTAAACACTAATCCTGACCAAATTAATATTACCGTGCAGTATCCCATTATATCTTTGATTTTTAGCCCTGCTATTCCTAATAGTGGTAGNGCCCAAAGAGGTTGAATCATATTAGTCCATGCATCACCAAACGCGACAGCCATAGCTACTTTGTTCAATGGAATTCCTAAAGATTCAGCAGCAGGAATGACGATGGGGGCCTGAACTGCCCATTGACCACCCCCTGAAGGAACAAAGATGTTAACTATTCCTGCGCTTAGAAAGGTTAGCAGTGTGAATGTGTCAGCGTCAGATATACTTACAAACCATTCTGACATAGATGCAGCCAAGCCAGAGCCAATCATCATTCCCATGATCCCTGCATACAATGGAAATTGAAGGACAATCCCAGTTAATCCTTTTACCGCTTCACCAAGAGCAGCTAGATATGATGTAGCAGAGCGGTGAAGCAAAAGTCCAGCTACTAGAAAGATAAAATTTATAGTATTAAGCCCGATAGGCTGACCACTCATTATGAAATCTAATAAATAAAATACTCCAAGTAGTCCTAAAAGTAAGATAGGTAAACGATGATTTTCGACAAAAAGTGCGGGTGTAGAAATATCTATATTCTGGTTAGTATCTAATGGTATTTGGCTTGGATCTATCTCAATTGTCTCTGCAGGAGCAGGAAGCATCAGTTTATTGATTATTGGCAATGTGACAAAGAGTATGACGCAAACAACTAGGGACTCCCAGGAAAAAATTGTCTCTGATAGAGGAATAGTTGTATTGTTCAACAAACTACTAAGCTGATCATTGTCAATAGCGGCAATCTTGAGTGGTATTGATCCCGAAAGTCCTGCATGCCAAATCAGCATACCAGAGTATGCTGAAGCAACTAGAAGTGGGTAATGAACACCTTTGACTTGATATGCAATTTCTCGTGCCATTAATGCGCTAGCAATAAGACCGAACCCCCAGCTTATCCAACAACAAATCAAAGCTATCATCGACATTAATATAATTGCTTGACTTGGATTCTTAGCTACAGATGCAAGTGATTTTAAACTCCTTTTAACAGCATCAGTTTGCGCTAAAACACTGCCCGTAAATAGTGTGATAGTTACCTGCATAGAAAAAACTAACAGATTCCAAATACCATCTCCCCATAATCTTACCATTTTTAATGGGGAGTGATCCTGTATAAAAACTCCAGTAAATAGGACTATAAAAGTGATTGAGATAGCGATAACGAAAGCATCAGGCAACCATCGCTCCAGAATTCTAGTAAAAAATTTAGATATATTATTTATCATTAATAGTAACAACTCTTATATTTCAATAATTATCTATGAAGCTTTATCAGTTTTTTCATGATTGCAATGAAAAAATTTCTCTGTATAAACATTCATTAGTCGCATCCTCCCTCCCCATAGATAACCAGTATCTAATGGATATAAGTTTTTATGATTAGTACAACCTTTAAGTGCTGCCCAGTGACCAAAAATAATCTTTAAATCTTCTGGCACAGATCTTTTATGATCGAACCAGGGGAGAAAACCTTTTGGAGGTGTTTTCGGATCCTTAGATTTGAGCTCTAATACTCCTAACTCAGAACAATAACGCATACGAGTGAAATAATTCGCGATAATTCTCCACCTCTCTGGTCCAGTTAAGTTCTCTCTCCATATATTCGGTTTGTTACCATACATATTATTGAAAAATTCACCTGATCGAATATTGCACTGCAGGATATCACTTAATTCTTTTCCTAGGTCCAAAGCTTTTTCTAGTGACCATTGTGGGGGTATTCCAGCATGTACAAGGACATAATTTTTTTCAGTTGCAATTACTGGTTGTTTCCTCATCCAATTTAAGAGTTCCTCTTTGTCAGGGGCCTTAAGTATCTCCTGAAAAGTATCGGCATGATTCACCCTTTTCTTATCATGATCAACAGCAAGCAGGTGCAAGTCGTGATTACCCAGAACCATCCGAAAGCTATCGCCTAATTTATAACAAAAACGCAATGTTTCTAAGGATTTAGGGCCTCGGTTAACTAAGTCTCCCACAGACCATAAAAAATCTTTTCCTGGACTAAATGAGACCTGTTCCAGCAAATATTTTAATGGGTCAAGACACCCTTGTACGTCACCTACAGCAAATATTCTCAATGTATTTCTCCAGGTACCGATAATAAAAAGACTGGTATCGTAGCATCAAATTCAATGCCTGAGTCATCAATCATTTTATAGCACCCACTCATTGTTCCAACTTTTGTATTGATTAATACACTACTTGAGTACTGATAAAGCTCTCCAGGGGAAATAACTGGTTGTTTACCAATAACACCTAGACCTTTAACTTCTTTAACTTTCGAGTCACCATCTGTGATAATCCAATGCCGACTAATTAGTTGCACTGGAAAATATTCATTATTTTTTATACTCACATGGTAAATAAAAGAAAACTTGCTATCCACAGAATCCGAGTGTTCTGGAGAATAAATTGAGGTTACGAACACATCTATACTAATCATATTAGTGGACTTATCTGATTGCTTAGGCTTACAAACTGAGCAACACTAAATTCCCCTGGGCGAAGTGTTAAATCGATATTTAGTTTTTCTATATGTTTCTCAGAAAGTATTAATTTAATTGAGTTCCGAATATTTTTTCGACGTTGCTGGAAGCACACTCTTACTAATTTAGTGAATAAATTTAGATTATTTGCAACATAAGGTAATTTTGTATGCGGGCATAGCAAAATCATCATCGAGTCAACTTTTGGGGAGGGGCTGAAGGCTGAGGGAGGCACTAAAAATAGTGGATGAACATTACAATAATATTGGATCATGACACTCAATCTTCCATAACTTCTCTCTCCAGGGGATGAGCAAATTCGATCAACTACTTCTTTTTGTAGCATGAAATACATATCAGCAATATGCTCATGGAAGTTTAATAAATAAAACAAAAGCGGAGTGCTTATATTATATGGAAGATTTCCGACAATCCTTAGCGGCTGACCGATTGAAAAGAATTCCTTGAAGTTTACATCTAATGCATTGCATTGATGTATCTGACACTGACTATATTTTTTAAATTTATCCTTTAAAATAAGAACTAGATTTCGATCTAATTCAATAATTCTTAAACTAGGACACTTTTCTAAAATCGGTTTAGTTATAGCACCCTTACCGGCTCCAATCTCTATTAAGTTATCGTTTTTTTTTGGTTCGATCGCCTTCATTATTAAATCAATTATGTCAGCATCAACTAAAAAGTTTTGACCAAAGCGCTTTCGTGCTTTATGAGCTAGCAGCTCATTGGACTTGTTCATATATTGTTAATTACCATTCTTCTTGCATATTCGACAGCAGTTATCAGGCTTCCTATATTACCCATATCTGTCCCGGCCAACTCTAACGCTGTTCCATGATCAACAGATGTGCGGATGATTGGCAGCCCTAATGTTATGTTTACAGCTTTAGTGAAACCTTTATATTTAAGTACAGGTAACCCTTGATCGTGGTACATTGCAAGAATTACGTCACATTTATTAAGGTATTTCGGTGCAAAGATTGTATCTGCCGGGTAGGGTCCATTAAGCAATATTCCATTATTTTTAAGTTCATTTAAACAGGGCTTAATTATATTTATCTCTTCCGTACCCAAATAACCATCTTCTCCAGCATGCGGATTTAGCCCACAAACTGATATTCTTGGGTTTTTTATTCCAAATTTCTTTTTCAATTCGTCATTAAGGATATAGATAGTTTCCTTCAATAAATCTTTTGTAATTAATTTTGACACCTTAGATAAAGGTACATGGGTTGTTACCAGAGCCACTCTGAGACCTTCTGTAGCCAGCATCATTACAACTTTTTTTGAAGACGTTTTATCTGCTAAGAATTCTGTATGCCCCGAAAACTTTATACCTGAGGAATTTATAATACCCTTATGAATTGGTCCAGTTACAATTGCATGACAGTGTCTTTCTTGGCAATCAGTTATCGCTCTCGAAAGTGTTTCTAGAACATATTCAGAGTTATCTGTGTTCAAAATACCCGGAACAACCGGCGATTTTAAAGACACAGGCCTAACTGACAATTCTGAGCTTTGTGAGCTTTTTGGAGCATCACTATCGCTTATACGAATCTTTAGAGGTAGACCTAAAATTTTTGCTCTGGACAATAAAAGAATTGGATCCGCATAAGCTACCAATTCGAAGTCAAGTGGTTTTTGGACAAGCTGTACGAGCAAATCTGGTCCTATACCAGATGGCTCGCCTGGTGTAATGGCTATTCTAATCACAGTTTGATATCTATGTAAGCTTCATCTCTAATCTCTTTCAGCCAAATTTCTAGCTCTTCTTTAAATCTTTTTTGTTTTAAGGTATTCCTAGCTTGAGAGCGCATAACCTCATTACTGAAGTCCTGTTTACGTCTTTCACTTACCTGAAGTATGTGCCAACCATAGGTAGTTTCAAAAGGCTCACTTACATCACCTATGCTAACCGCACTCATCATTTCTTCAAATTTAGGCTGAAATTGTCCAGGAACTGACCAACCAAGACTACCACCTGATAAAGACGTGCCAATGTCATCAGAATATAATTTAGCGCTTTCACTAAATTTTTTTCCGCCTAGTATTTCAGTTCTAATAGCTTCTATTGCTTTTTGTGTTTCTTGATTATCTCTTACTTCATTCGGAGTCAACAATATATGCTGCACATTATGCTGTTCAACTAAGTTCTCTGAAATTCCACCTCTTCGCTCATATAGTTTAAGTATATGAAATCCAGCATCACTCTTAATTGGCTCAGTTATTTGACCTGGAGATATTTCCTCAAGTGCATTTATGAAAATTTTAGGAAGTTGTGTTGTTTTCTTCCAGCCCATATCACCACCTTTTTTTGCCTCTCGCCCATTAGATTTAGCTATAGCAAGGGCTTTAAAATCTTGATTATTCTTTATTTGAAAATAAATGTCTAAAATCAATTCTTGAACTTTGGCTATCTTTTCTTTGGAACTATTAGCTGAGACAGCTAGCATAATATGCCCTAGATTTACATCAGGAGTTGCCCAAGAGCGCCCAGCTTCAGTATTAAGGAAGTTATCTATAGCTTGTTCGCTAATAGTTACTCTTTTATTTAAATTACCCTCTTGAACACGACCAATTAAAAGCTGTTCCCTTACTTTTTGACGAAAGACTGATGGGCTTATACCGCCTTTTTCTCCATCATCTAATAGTTCCTGCATAGTCTTTCCTTGGCGCATCGCAGTCGCACTTATCGCATTATTCACTTCCTCATCACTATATCTAATGCCAGCCTTCTTAGCTTTCAATAATTGTATTCTCTCAATAATCAAACGATCTAATACTTGCGATAAAATTTCAGATTCTGGTGGAGCTTTAGTATTGCTAGCTTGTAATCTAGCAATTACCTCTAAAGCCCTTTCTTCAAGTTCACTTCTCATGACAACTTCGTCATTTACAGAAGCTACAACCTCATCTAAAAGAATTTCTTCTGCAGCAACTGACGAAGAAACTAGAACGAAGAAAAACATTAAAAATATATTTTTTAAATCAAATGTTACTTTTGTCATAATAAATTAATTATCAGGTATCTCGTAACCAGATATTCCGTCTTGAACAATACGATCCATTTTGGATCCAAAACCTGCAATACCTTTAATCTGAAAA
>NYXF01000051.1 GCA_002685455.1 Porticoccus sp.
CGGTCACCTATTGTTATCAAAAAACTCTTACTGGCTACAGTCGGATGTTTGACTACACGATTAATTGCCTCTTCAATAGTAATTTTAGATAAATCAAATGATTTAGATGCATTTTTTTTTGTTTTTACATTTTTATGCATCCTAGGAGGCTTACCAAAAAGAACAGACATGGGCATATCTATTGGGTTAGAGCCAAATTTTTTATCAGAAAGTATGATTTTCTTAGCTTCTAATGACTCTCCAACAATAGCATACGGACACATTTCTCGTTTACAAATATCTTCAAAAACGGCAAGATTTTCTGGATCCACAGCCATCACATAGCGCTCTTGAGCCTCGTTACACCATATAGCTAATGGAGACATACTTGTATCATCACTTGGTATATTTCTTAGTTCGAACTGTCCACCGCATCCACCATCTTTGACTAGTTCTGGAAAGGCATTAGATAGGCCACCTGCCCCTACATCATGAATGAAGGCAATTGGATTTTGATCATCCAGCTGCCAACATTGATCAATAACCTCTTGACATCGACGCTGCATTTCTGGATTTTGTCTTTGTACAGAGGCAAAATCTAAATCTTCGTCACTAGAGCCTGACTCCATAGAAGAAGCAGCGCCACCACCTAAACCGATAAGCATAGCAGAGCCGCCGATAACGATAAGTTTACAACCTGGCTTGAAATCAAACTTTTTGATATCCTCACTGCGTATATTTCCGTACCCACCAGCAATCATAATCGGTTTGTGGTAGCCTCTTCTTTCTTCGCAATAGTCAATCTCGAACGTACGGAAAAAACCGCAAATATTAGGTCTCCCAAATTCATTATTAAATGCAGCGCCGCCTAGTGGGCCATCAAGCATTATCTTTAACGGTGATGCAATACGATTAGGTTTGCCATAGTTATCCTCCCAAGGTTGCAAAAAACTTGGTATATTCAAATTGGAGACAGCGAATCCGGTTAAACCAGCTTTTGGCTTTGACCCCCTTCCAACTGCACCCTCATCGCGTATTTCTCCCCCTGATCCAGTTCCAGCACCAGAAAAAGGAGATATAGCTGTTGGATGGTTATGGGTCTCAACTTTTATTAATATATTGATTGATTCTGTTTTAGATCCATAGATCTTAGTTTTAGGGTCCGGATAAAATCTATTTCCTACATTTCCAGTAATTACAGCGGCATTATCATCATAAGCTGAAAGGACCCCTTTTTTCGATTTTTTGTATGTATTTTTTATCATATCAAAAAGAGATTTGTCTTGATTCTTTCCGTCAATAGTCCACTTAGAATTAAATATTTTATGTCGACAATGCTCAGAATTTGCTTGTGCGAACATCATGAGTTCAACATCGGTAGGATCTCTGTTTAGTTTCTTGAAAGTTTCAGTTAAATAATCAATCTCATCGTCAGCTAAAGCGAGGCCAAGATTAATATTAGCTTTTTTCAGCGCAGATCTTTCTTCTGCAATAATAGGTATAGGTTCCATCATTGAGCATTCATGCTCTTCAAATAATCGTTCAGCATCAAACATATTCAAAAAAACTGTTTCAGTCATTCGATCTGCAATAATTGGATAAAGTGATTTATTTATTGTATGTGTATTGCTGCCTTCGAAATAAAAGGCAATGCCCCTTTCTATTCTTCGAATGGCTGGTAAGCCTGAATTGTGGGCTATATTTGTGGCTTTTGTTGACCACGCAGATATAGTGCCTGGTCTAGGTAAAACTAGACATAATATTCCTTTTGGTTTGACTGCGTCTGGTTTAGAGCCGTAGGTTAATAATGAATTAAGAATTTTTAGTTCGTCTTCTGTTAGCTTATCGTTAACTTTTGTAAAGTGAACATATTGTGCTGATATATTGGATATTGATGAGTCTATTTTTCGGATGGACTCTAACAATTTATTTTTTCGAAATTCGGAAAAAGCAGGCAACCCTTGAAGAATAAGCATTATTTGTAGGTCTCGAAAGCCAACAATATTTATTAATTATTGTAATAGGTATTTATTTTTTTTACGCAGTCAAAAGCATTCACTTAATGATAGATTACTTACGAATTTTTTTAAATAATAAACTAGAAAAATTTTTCTCTTAAGCTAGCGAGGCGCCCTTTTTTTTCTGAAAAAATCCTTAATTAATTTCCCAGCTTCGTCAGCCATTACTCCACCTTTCACTTGAAATTTATGGTTATAGTCGAATTTCTCAAGAATCTTAAAATTGCTAACTACAGCACCTGTTTTTGGTTCTAATGCTCCGTATACCAATCTTGATATTCGTGCATGTACCATTGCACCTAAACACATAGTACATGGTTCGATTGTAGTATAAATAGTAGTATCTGGTAAGCGATAGTTTTTTAAATATTCTCCAGCCTTTCTCAAAGCTAAAATTTCTGCATGTGCTGTTGGATCAGAGTTTGATATAGACAAATTACATGCTCCTCCAATTAGCTTTTGATCTTTAATTACCAGAGATCCAATAGGTATTTCTCCAACATCTAGTGCTGTTTTTGCAAGACTAAGGGCTTTTTCCATCCAAAATATGTCTATATTTGTTTGATCGTTATCCTTCATATTCTTGCCCAAATTTTTTGCTAAATAATCATATTAAATGAGTATCAAAAAGACATAAATATTATTCACTAAAAATCACTCTGAGAAGTGTATTCATTCGATCCTCAGATTTTTTTCGGTTTGACCTGAATTTTGAGTGTTGATTTAAACTAGCATTTGGATCTAACTCTATACCCCATAGACCAGAGATTTGATTTGGTAGAATTGAGTATCGTATATCAATTATCAGATTTTTATTTTCTGGAGAGATAGCAAGATGATTCTGACTGAACCAATCAAAACGCTTTATGTCCTCTGCTTGCTGTGAAGATGGATTAAGCCACAAAAAATCTTTTTTGAGATCCAGCACAGGAATGCTATCTCCTATAATAATTTTTTTTGTAGGAAAAACTCTTACTCCATCAGTGTAAAAAATACCTTTGCTTTCATATATAGTTTTCCATAGAAATAGGTTTGCAAAAGTTGGCTTCGCGCTAATATTTGTAATTTCATGCCCCCTTTTTTTTGCTAAACTTTCCCCTATATGAAGAACTTTTTCATTTAAAGTTGCTCCTAATAATAAATATGATAAAGCCCAAAAAATAGCGAGTCTCGATAAAAATACTTTTTTAAGATAGAGGCCAAGAATTACAAATAAAATTATAGGTATTGTAAAAAAAGGATCAACTATAGATATATTATTCCAGCTTACCCTTTCGTAACTAAATGGCCAAAAAAGTAGAGTCCCATAACTTGTACATGCATCCAGCAGACCGTGTGTCCCAAATCCAATAGTTGAAACGAACCAAATTTTATTGAAGGGTAGAGTTTTGCGTATCTTCGAAAAGCAACAAAAAAAAGATGCACATATGAGCCCCCCAAAAGGAACAAATATGAGTGAGTGCGTAAACTGCCTATGAAATTCTAAAAATAATAGCGGATCTTCATCAGATCTTATAAGAATATCTATATCTGGTGCAATTCCAGAAAGAAAACCAATCAGACCAATAAGGGCTAATGTCCTTTTATTTGCAGTGCAAGACTGAGAAAAAGATGCTCCAATTATTCCTTGACTGATTGGATCCATTATTTTTGGACCCTATTCTCTGAAATACCAAAGTTAGTTTGTTCACCTGAAAGTCTTGAAATTATAGCTGTACACACTATATCACCCCATACATTAACACTCGTACGAAACATATCTAAAACTCTATCAAAAACCATTAATACACCTATAGCTTCAATAGGAAGGCCTATACTTCCTAGTATTATAGCTATAGCTACGAGAGATGCTGAAGGAACTCCTGCTACACCAATTGAAGTCATTAATGCAATGATGACAATAGTAAATTGGACACCCAGATCTAATTGTAGACCATATGCTTGAGCTAAAAACATGGCTGCAGCACATTCATAAAGAGCCGTCCCGTTCATGTTAACCGTTGCTCCAAGAGGCAGAACAAAGCTAGTTATTTTATTAGAGATACCTATATTTTTTTCTGCAATTCTCATAGAGATGGGTAAAGTTGCTGATGACGACGCAGTAGAAAATGCCGTAAGCATCGCTGATGAAGATGCTTTGAATACAGCAATAGGATCTATTTTTGCAATAAACCTTATCAAGAGAGGAAGAATAACTGCTGCATGTAAAAGTAAAGCACAGATAACTGTTAAAGAGAATACTGCAAGTGGTTTTACTGCGCTAAATCCAGTTTTAGCGATGACTGCAGCAACAAGTCCAAATACTCCAACTGGAGCAAATTTCATAATCCATTCAGTCATATTCATCATTACACGAAAAGTTGCGTCCCAAAAACTGAAGAATGATATTTTAAGTTGAGATGGAAGTTTAGTCATGAAATAGCCAAATAGAATTGAGAAGAATATCAATCCAAGCATCTGCCCCTCAGCTGCTGCTTTGAAAATATTGGGGGGGACCATTCGTATGAAAACATTTGCAGCATCATTGATACCCTTGGCCTGTATATTTGCTGATAGATCATTTGGTTGATANCTATCTAATGCAAGTAATTTTCCCGCGGGTTCATTATCAATGTAACCAGGAGATATCAGATTAATTAGAAAAAGACCAATAAGTATCGCAAATATTGTTGTCATCGAATAAAAAATTAAAGTTTTAATACCAATTAACTTCAAATCAATAGCATCACCTATCCCAGCAACACCAACAATGATTGAGGACACGATCAAAGGTACAATAATCATTTTAAGGGCATTAAGAAAAAGGGTGCCAATATATTCAAAAATTGAAATATATGAGATGCCGAGAAAATTTGACACCGTTCCGTTTAATGAATCAAATTTAACGAGTGAGCCGATAATCGCAGCCAAAGTGATGGCAATAAGAATCTGCCAGTGCAAAGATAGCTTTTTCATCTGATATTTTTTCCTACATAATTACTTTATCGTCTTAGATACCAAAATAGCTACATTAACTATGATAAACGTAATCGCATTAAATGTTTATATATCCGACCATGCCTATGGTTTATTTTTTTAACAACTGATAATTTGAACTGATTTTAAGCGAGTAATCATATTGTTAACCAGTTGCAGCAGATTTACCAACATACACATTAGTAAAATAAAACCAAAATTCAGAATTATAAATATTTGGCATTCTGTAGACTCTACATTGGAAACCAATAGATAAATCCTCCCATGGCTTCCCCTTTTTAATTATATCTAATAATTCAGCTTTTCTTGCTTTAATTTGTAAATATCGTAACTTTGTGGATAAGGTGGCTATTTCAATTTTTTTGCTGTCAAAACTAGGATCTACTTTTTTGTAAATATTATTCTTAAAATCTAATGTGAAGCGCTGAGAATAATTTGAAAAGTTACCATCTGTAGGAATAAGCTCGACTACTAAATCATCATTAAAGTTACACCCTTGAAAATATTTAAAAAGTTTTTGAAGTAATTCTTTNTCGACCAATTGATCGTTATAAATTAGATTTTTAGAATGATCAGGAATACTCATTTTCTTNATTAGATCAATATTTTTGGCAATCAGCTCGGATCCTTTAAACGTAAAATATTGATTATCATTGACATTAAGAAGCTCGCATCTGCTTGAGATGCATATCTTTTTATAATCCTCTATNGTATTTTTTATATTCATTTTTTTTATGTAATGATCTCTTTCGATTTTTTCTACGAAGAACCCTGCATAAGGCATAAAGTACTTTGCCTTGGTAGATTTAATATTAATTGAATTAGTTGCCTTAATTGCCCCACGATTGCGAGCAATAATGGCTTTTTTTTCTAATTCTGTATAATTCTCAAAGCACAATGGAAATCCACTTGCACCGCCAGCAAATGAGGAACAAAGTAAATCAACACGGGGAAATCTACCAAAATTCAATAGATTACTATCGACTGTTAATAAACACTTAAATTTACCATGCTGTATAAATAAGCCAGAGTCATCTCTAAAGTCACCACTTTTTAAAACGGATAAAAAGATTTCACTTTCACTATTCACTAATGCAGAAATAAAATCCATCGCAAAAATATTTGTAAAGCCAGCATCAACGATTAAATTTTTAGTAGAACCTGAGAGGAAATCAGCAGTCAAAATTGGCATATCCTTTCTAATATTTTCAAGTGAATCTTTATGTAGGTGATCTGGGTGATTATGAGAGATATAAATAAAGTCACACTCATTTATAACATCAAATGCGTCTTTAGGTGATGATTTAGAAAGCCACCAACCATTGCAGAATGCACTTCCGCTAAGCCAAGGATCTGTGGCAAATGAGATCTTTCCAAGCTTGAAAAGTAAGCATGCATGATTAAGAAAACGTACTTCTGTAATATTTTCTGCTTCAAATTTCTCTGTAAGGAGCTCTTTGCTCACTTTAGAGATTGATATAATTGGAGAATCTAGCTCGTATTTATTAACCTCAAGAATAGGTTTTTTTGAACATCGAGCATTTGTATAAAAACCTGACCTAAGATCTAAATTCCATCCATGTAGCGGGCAACTAGCATTTTCTCCTTTGAGTGATAATTTACCGCCATTATGATCACATACTTTATCATAAACCCTTATGTTTTCCTTTTTACGAAAAAATAAAAAATTTTCATCTTGCGATGAGCCCTCCTGTATTTCATCAATATTTTTCTCGATNAAGGTAACTCTATCGCAATATTTTAGTGGAGCTTGAATTAAACTTTGAAAAAACTCATTTTTTTTATTGTATCCTTCCATAGTTATCCTATTTAACTTTATTCCCACTCAATTGTAGCTGGGGGTTTACTAGAAATGTCATAAGTTACCCTGGATATACCATTGATTTCATTGATTATTCTATTTGAAACTTTCTCTAGTAAATCGTATGGAAGATGAGCCCATCTTGCCGTCATAAAGTCAATTGTTTCTACTGCTCTCAAAGATACTACGTATTCATAGCGTCGAGCATCGCCAACAACACCAACTGATTTTACTGGGAGAAAAACTACGAAGGCTTGACTAGTTTTTTCATACCAACCAGTGGCTCTTAGCTCCTCGATAAATATAGCATCTGCTTCTCTGAGGAGCTCGGCATATTCTTTTTTTACCTCACCAAGTACTCTTACAGCTAACCCAGGACCAGGAAAAGGGTGCCTATTCACCATTTCATGAGGTAAACCTAGCTCAATACCAATTTTTCTGACCTCATCTTTAAATAAATCCCTCAATGGTTCAACTAGTTTCAGCCTCATACTGTCAGGAAGCCCACCAACATTGTGGTGGGATTTTATTAGATGCGCTTTACCTGTTTTGGAGGCAGCGGACTCGATAACGTCAGGATAGATAGTTCCTTGGGCTAACCACTTAACATTTCTCATTTTAGCTGCCTCTCTTTCGAATACGTCAACAAAGGCTTTACCAATGATTTTACGTTTTTTTTCTGGATCTTTTTCTCCAGCAAGTCTATCTAGAAAAAAATTAACGGCATCTGCTCTGACGACATTAATACCCATATTTTTTGAAAACATAGCCATTACATTATCGCTTTCCCCTTTCCTTAAAAGACCATTATCAACAAATATACAGTACAATTGATCTCCAATAGCTTCATTTAGGAGCGCAGCTACAACTGAAGAGTCTACTCCACCAGATAATGCCAATAAGACATTATCTGATCCGACCTGTTTTTTTATTTGTTTAATAAGACTCTTGGTAATTAAGGATGGGATCCATATTTTTTTGCAATCACAAATATCGACTACAAATCTCTCAAATATTTCTGCTCCTCGTTTGGTATGTGTTACCTCAGGATGGAACTGTAGCCCATAAAAATTTCTCTTTTCATCGAACATACCTGCGATTGGGCAAGATTCACTTGAGGCCATTAACTTAAAACTCGGAGGAATCGAAGAAACTCTATCCCCATGGCTCATCCAAACATCAAGACTGCTACCATTCTGGATATCTACTTGGTCAGCTAAGCCATTAAGGAGAGTGCTATGGTTATGTGGTTTGATTTGCGCAAAACCAAATTCGTGTATAGACGAATTTTCTACTGAGCCTCCAAGTTGCTCTGCCATTATTTGCATTCCATAACAGATGCCTAAAATTGGTATCCCCATATCAAACAGAGCTATTGAAGAGCATGGAGGCTTACTATTTGTAACTGATTCCGGACCACCCGCTAAAATTATACCGCTTGGATCATACTCAATAATTTCGTTAATATGCATATCAAAAGTATGGACTTCAGAATATACACCAATTTCTCTTACTCGCCTTGCTATTAACTGCGTATATTGTGATCCAAAATCTAAAATTAAAATTTTTTTTGATTTAATGTTCGTCATAAATCTGTAGCTACCATGTTTAGCCAAAAGACCACAAAGGAAATTTTTTGCTAAAATCACATCTGTGTATAAAATTATCTACGTGGATAGTTTGGAGATTCTTTACTAACAGATACATCGTGTACATGACTTTCATTCATGCCCGCAGAGGTAACACGAACAAAAGTAGGTTTTGTTCTTAGGGTTTCAATATCAGGGCTTCCAGTGTAACCCATAGATGATCTTACACCACCCATCATTTGATGGATTATTGAGGATATTGGACCCTTGTAGGGTACTCTCCCCTCAATTCCTTCTGGAACTAGTTTTTCAGCTCCACGAGTGGCATCTTGAAAATATCTATCACTCGATCCAATCGTTTGTGTCATTGCTCCCATTGATCCCATACCCCTGTAAGACTTATAAGTACGGCCTTCATAAAATTCTATTTCTCCCGGTGATTCCTCTGTTCCTGCAAAAATAGAGCCCATCATTACTGAATGAGCACCAGCAGCAAGAGCCTTAGATATGTCACCAGAAAATCTAATACCTCCATCGGCAATGACAGGTATACCTTTATTTTTTAATGCCTCTACAACATTCGCTATAGCAGTTATTTGAGGTACACCTATACCAGTAATTATCCTAGTAGTGCATATAGAGCCTGGCCCTATTCCAACTTTTACACCATCAGCGCCAGCTTCGACTAAAGTAAGCGCTGCATCGGCCGAAGCTATATTTCCTGCGATGACATCAATTGAAGGAAATTGAGATTTAATTTTTTTAACAAGATTTATTACATTTAAGGAGTGACCATGAGCAGTATCAATAACTAAGACATCTACCCCAGCCTTCACAAGAGCTGCAATTCTATCGTCGGTATCAGGACTTGTACCTATTGAGGCTCCGACCCTTAATCTTCCTTGATCATCTTTACAGGCATTAGGATATTTTTCTGCTTTACCTATATCCTTGACTGTAATGAGGCCTCGCAAATCAAATGATTTGTTAACAACTAATATTTTTTCTATACGATGTTTATGCAACAAACTTTTTATCTCATCTAGTTTGGCGCCTTCAAACACAGTGACTAGTCTATCTTTTGGGGTCATAATGGCTGATACAGGTGATTTAAGACTTGGTTCGAACCGCACATCTCGGGCTGTAACTATTCCAACTAATACACCTTTCTCTAGTACAGGTACTCCTGATATATTATGAACAGAAGTTAAATCTACTAATTCTTTGATACTAGCAGAAGAATCTATAGTTATAGGATCTTTGACTACACCACTTTCGTATTTTTTAACAGCACGTACCTCGGATGCCTGATTATCGATACTCATGCTTTTATGGATAATACCAATACCGCCGTCTTGGGCTAGGGCTATAGCCAGACGGGACTCAGTAACTGTGTCCATAGCAGCTGAAACAAGCGGTATATTTAGGCAGATTGAACGTGATAGGCGAGTTTTTAATGAAACATCTTTAGCAGTCACCTCGGAATAACCAGGAACTAATAAGACATCATCGAAGGTTAGTGCTTCCCCATCAATTTTTAACATTTGTTCTGCTTACCTCATCATAACAATTATCGAAACTGCTAGTTATTTTCTATAAAAAGCAGTCAGTCAGTGTTAGTAAGCAATCTATTATAAGCCTAACAAGAGGGAAAAACACTATTTTCCTTTATTGTTTACTTTACTAGGTGCTATTAGTTATGAGATATAAATTTTTTACATTGACTGTAACCATAACTAATGGAAAATAAAGAGATGGATAAAAAAATTAATAAGTATACAGTTTCTGAATTGAATAGGCTGTCACGCCAAACTCTTGAAATAAAGTTTCCTTTTATTTGGGTTGAAGGTGAGGTATCTAATTTTTCAAAAGCTCCCTCAGGACATTGGTATTTCAAGATGAAAGATGAGTCTGCAGCTATAAGTTGTGCGATGTTCAGGGGTCAGAATTCTAGAAGCACTTTTATACCAAAAAATGGTATCAAGGTTTTAGCTCGATGCAAAGTAACAATATATGAGGTTTCCGGAAGCTTCCAGCTGATCGTTGAGCAGATAGAAGATATAGGTGCAGGTGCATTACAAAAAAAGTTCGAGGATTTAAAAAAACGGCTTCTAGATCATGGTATTTTTGATGATAAACACAAACTACCTATACCTAGATACCCCAAGAAAATAGGCTTAATAACATCCCCGAAAGGTGCAGCGATACAGGACATATTGTCTGTACTAAAAAGGAGGTATCCAGCAACCAAAATAATTATTTATCCAAGTATTGTTCAAGGAAAAACACAGAGTGGCATAAGCGCCTCAGAGGAATTAACGAAAAAAATTATTTTTGCTAACGAGATCAATATTTGTGATGTACTTATCCTTTCACGTGGAGGTGGATCTATCGAGGATCTTTGGGCATTCAACGATGAGAGTCTAGCTTGGTGTATTCATAAAAGTAAAATACCTATTATAAGTGCCGTTGGTCATGAAATAGATTATACAATTTCTGACTTCGTTGCAGATTACAGAGCACCAACACCCTCTGCAGCAGCAGAAATTGTAAGCCCAGATATGATTTCAGTCATTAAAATATTAGACAATAAAGAAGCTCAGCTTAGCCGAATGATGATCGGTTTGATTCAGACACGTTATCATCGAGCAGACAATCTATATCGAAGATTGAGAAATCCTAATGATTATCTTTTGCATATAAAAATTCAAATTAAAAATCTAGAACAGAGAATTCATAAGTGTATCTCTTTAAAAGTAAACACCTGCAAGGAGAAACTTGTTTATCTCGACAAAAATCTTTTACGTTACCATCCAACTCAATTTTTACGTGATCTTAGTGATCATTTAAGTATTCTAGAGCAAAAGCTAAATAATCGAATTTCTGAGATCTTATTATTTAAAAGTGAACAATGGGAAAATAACTCGAGATTACTACATGCTGTAAGTCCATTGAATACTTTAAACAGGGGCTATGCGATTGTCTTAGATAAACACAAAAAATTAATTAAGAATACATCTGATATTAAGGTTAATGATAGAATTTTTACTATGTTTGAAGATGGCGGTATCTTTAGTAATGTTGATGAAATACAAATAAATAAAAAAAGTATTAAATAAATATTATAATTACTGATTTCTTCCCGGGAGCAACCAAAAATGAATCTTGTTAAATTTATTTCCTTGTCTATTTTAGTATTATGCTTGACTGCATGTAATGAAACATCTAAAGCTACAAAAAATTCAACTGATGAAGCCAAAAAATTGATTCAAAATAAGTTCATAAGTTGGAATCTTGATGATTTATATCCAAATACGCAGAGCTGGGACAAAGCTCGGTATGACATATCCCAGAAGTTTCCCGAAATTAAAGCCTGTAAGGGCAAGCTAAGCGAAAATGCAGAAATATTATCTGCCTGCTTAGACCTAATCAATAATACTTATAAAGATTTGTTGAGAAACTATACATATACTTTTTTAGCTAAAGATATAGATTTAGCTAATTCAGATTTTCGAGAAAGATCATCTTTATCTCAAGCCCTCTTTGTAAAATTTGGTGAGGCCATAAGTTTCTTAAGTCCAGAAATTGTTTCTATAGGAAAAGTTAAATTAGAAGAATTTATGCAAAATGATGGAAGTTTAAAGGAGCATGATTTATATATAAAAAATACACTTCGTCAGTCTAAGTATATTTTGTCAGAAAAAGAAGAGGCGATTATAGCTTCAATGCAAGACACAATGAGCACAGCATCTAGTGCGTATGAAGTTCTAACTAATGCAGAAATACCATGGCCAGAGGTCACCTTGTCAAATGGAAAAAAAGTTAGATTAGATCCATCAGGTTATAGTTCATCGAGACGCCTCATGAATCGTGATGATCGGATTTTGGTATTTAATAGATTTTGGAGTACGTTTCAAGACTACAAGCAAACTTTGGCGATTACCCTACAGGGACAGGTCAAAAATGATGTAACTATGGCGAAAATTAAAGGCTATAATTCGTCATTAGAACAAGCATTGGCTGAAGAGAATATACCTAAAAAAGTTTATAGTGAGCTAGTATCTTCTGTTAATCTAGGTTTGCCCAGCTTACACAGACTTATAAAGTTGCGTGAGCGTATTCTTAATCTTGAATCTTCTGAATATTATGATATTTACCCATCCGTTGTATCAATGGATAAAGAGTATACTCTTGAAGAGACAAAAAAATTAATAATTAATGCCCTGGAACCATTAGGAAAAGATTACATAGATATGCTCTCCAGATCGCTTGATAAAGACTGGATGCATGTTTATCCCAAGCAGGGGAAAAGGAGCGGAGCATACGTTATGGGCGCTGCTTACGATGTCCATCCATATGTCTTGTTAAATTTTGATGGCACATTGGAATCAGTCAGCACCTTTATGCATGAATGGGGCCATGTAATGCACTCTTTGTTGGCTAATGAATCACAGCCATTTACAAAAGCTGACTATTCAACTTTTATAGCTGAAATTGCATCAACTGCTAATGAAATACTACTCTTCGATTATTTACGGAAGAATAGCAGTAGTGATGAGCAAAAGCTTTATTACCTATTTAAAGAATTATCGCAAATAAGAGGAACTTTTTTTAGGCAGACACAATTTGCTGAATTTGAACTTTCTATTCATCAGTTAATAGAAAAAGGGGGGGCTATTTCTGCAGATAGGCTCGATGAAATATATGGAGATATACTTAAACGATATTATGGTCATGACAAAGGAATTATGAATATAAAAGATCTATACACTATTGAGTGGGCCTATATTCCTCATTTCTACCGAAATTTTTATGTTTACCAGTATGCAACATCGATTTCAGCAGCATATTTCCTCACTGATAATATTTTAAACAAAAATCCAGGCGCGAAGGAAAATTTGATTAATATATTGAGAGCAGGTGGCTCTGATTATCCGTTCAATATACTTTTAGATGCAGGTGTCGACATGTCTTCAAAAGAGGTTTATGAAGCAGTGATTCGGCGTATGAATGAACTTATGGATGAAGTCGAGTTAATTTTAAATAAATAGGACATTTAAGGATAATTAGGTGGCTACCCTTGCCAGCCTTGTCTAGTACATAAAAATATTACTACCGTTGCTCCCTTCCGGGCCTGGCGGGATTCGTAAAAAATTATTGCTAGGGACCAGCAAGGGTTGCCATAAACTTTTTAATTCTAATATCAGAGCATACGAGGTAATCGTTCAAAAAAAAATTACGAACCTCTTTAATAGTACATTATGTGCGGTATGGTAACTTATTTCAATTAAGTATTTAAAGAGCCACGCTTCAGGCTGTCACTTATTAATCGAGCCACGCTTCAGGCTGACACTTATTAATCTTGAGAAGAAAATCAGTCGAATGAAAGTAAGGGAGAATTTTTATAACATGATTCATATGATTAATTCCCTACGATGTAGGATACAACCTTTAATAATTATTTTACTAGTAATGATTCTCGCTTTTATAGCTGGATGCTCTAAAGGTCAAAATAATGTAGATATGGGAAATGAACAAGGTATCCTCCATTGGGGGAATGGAACAGACCCTCAAGAACTTGACCCTCATGTTGTAACTGGTGTACCAGAAAATCATATTTTATCAGCGATACTTGAGGGATTGGTAGCAAAAGACCCGAAAACATTGAAACCTATACCAGCAGTTGCAGAAAAATGGGATATAAGCAGTGATAAGAAAACTTATACATTTAAGATACGTAGTTCTGCAGTATGGTCTAATGGAGACAAATTAAATGCTCATGATTTTGTGTGGTCATGGTGGAGAGCTCTACAACCTAAATTAGGGAATCAATATGCATATATGCTATATCCAATTGAAAATTCAGAAGCATATTCAAAAGGTGAAATAACAGACTTTTCAAAAGTCGGAGTTAAGGCATTGGCTGATAATCTTCTTCAGATTAAATTAGCTAATCCAACCCCATATTTTTTACAGCTATTAGACCACTATAGTATGTATCCTCTCCATAAAAAAACTATTGAAAAATTTGGCGAAGCAGACGAACGGGGAACACAATGGACCCGTCCGGGAAATTTCGTAGGCAACGGCCCTTTCCTGCTAAAAGAATGGCGTCTTTTCAGATCAATAGATGTGAAAAAAAATCCTTATTATTGGGATGCAAAAAATGTAAAACTTAACGGCATAAGATTTCATCCGATTGAGAACGTAACTACAGAAGAAAGAATGTTTCGTATGGGTCAAGTGCATAAAACAGCTAGTATTCCCATCGATAAAGTAAAAGCATATCAAGAAAAAAAACCTAATTTGATAAAAATACATCCCTATCTCGGGAATTATTTTTACCGATTGAATATCAAGGT
>NYXF01000024.1 GCA_002685455.1 Porticoccus sp.
CATGTGTATTCCATATTACGTCTATTAATATGATGAATCTTATGATAAATATGAAATTTCATAAGATTTAATCGATAATACATTTATTAAATATAATGTGAAAATTTTAAATACTTAAATACGATATGTTTTCATTGCTATCTTTTTGAATTCTGTGCTACGCATCATTTGTTTCGTGTCGGTTAATAAACTTTCTTCTATTTCAATCGGTTTTAATGAATCCTCATCTTGATAAAAACATATCATGGGTAAATCGAGTTCTTTTAATGAATACTTGATTAATTCTTTATGAATAATAATATGAGTTTGAAATTTATTCTGTTTATTGCTATACCGATTTGTATATAACATGAATCCTACACCTAGAACTTTTGATAATATTTTTAAATCATACGATGTAACTAAATAATTTGGATCTTCTAAATCAGTGAGTAATTCATCATTTGATTTATATCTGTCATGTAGTAATAAATTTTCATATTTAAAAGCATTTTCATTTTCTTTAATACTATTCATTAGCATTTCTCTTAGATAAACATCATTATATGAAGGGTCAATAGTTGTTAATGATTGCTCTAATAATTTAAAATCTGTCGTTTCATCAGATACTATATTTTTTAAGACTCTAATACTTTGTGGAAACAGTCTCCTTAAACTACTTGGATATTTAGTCTCAAATGAAACATGTTTCGTATTTAATTTTCTTCTTAAAAATCTTTTATGAATATCAGGGTTATATTCATCATAATAAGAAATATCTCTGATAATTTTACTTTTACTAACAAAATATCTTTCATGAAGCTCATCTCGTATATCTTTCATTGTTAAAACAATCTCATTTTCAGTTTCATTCTTTATTTTAATATCTTTGAGTGAAACAAAACTATGAATAAAAATCTTATTAATCTCATCTAAATCATGAATCAATAATATTTCAATGAATTGTTTTAATAGTTTGTCTTTTAAAGATATACTATCATCTTGAGATAATACATCTAATAATTCCCATCTCTTATGAATACTTAACTTTACAGGATGTTCTATTATTTTTAAAACTTCTGATTTTAATGATTTATTCCGAATGATCGTTAAATATGTTTTAGAAAAATCTTGATAAACTGTTTCATTTTCCTTATTGTATTCATCAAAATATTCAGTGAATTCATCTTCTAATTCTTCACCTAATAAATATTCATTTTGGAGAGATAGTAAATTTGTATTAATTATTGTATCATATTTATACTTATTCATTAAATATTTCTTTTGTATCAATGGTATGATGATACCAGATTTTAATAATAATCCTATATTCTTATCTTTATAATTTACAATAACCTTTGTATAATCATTTAAATATGAAGCATATTTATCATCAAATAATTCATTACATCTTTTATCAACTTTCATTAAAGTTTTAATACAATATTCAATTTCAATATGAGGACATTCTTTAATAGAAGAAACTCTTTCAATTTGTGATTTTTCTTTATTATATGATTCAGGTTTAATAGGGAAAATCATTCGTTTAAAACCTCTACCTACTTTTTCTCTGTATTCTATCATGCATAGTTTATTATAAGTATCAATATATCCTTTCTTTGAAATTGTGAAATTTAAAGATTTCATACATTCATCTAAATGTTCCTCTGTCATGTATTCGCTTCTATTTCTTCTTCTAGTTTTAGATTTGTTTATTTCATCATTAATGATATCATTTACAGATTTTAAATCATATTTTTGAACCGCTTCTTTTTCTATTTCTAATACCTCTTCTGAATCCTTAACAATTATTTTTATCATATTTTTTTTTATACCAACACATTTAGCAATTGTATCAGTGAATTTTATATCATCTCCTTTCTTTATCTTATCATCTACTTCATTTAAAACATAACCATAATTACTACTATGATAATGATATATTAATGGTTCATAATTCATATCCTTCTTGAAAATATAAGCAAAGGGATATTCAGAATCAATCTGAAATTTACCAATTGGTTCTCTAATAATTATTTTTTCATTTACTTCCTCAAATACTATAAGATTAAATCTATATCCCTCAAATGTAGAATTATTTGGTAAACTACAAATGCTTTTTATCAAGGGTGATAATACTTTATCATCTTTAGGTTCATTGCTATTAAGATATGTTTCAAAATTATCAAATACGCTTTCTTTAATCTTATCTTTAATATCATCTGTATCATCTATCTTTTCATCTCTAAAATATTGAACAAAAGAACCACCACCTACAGAGTAAATATCAAAATCATCGTCTTTAATATCTTGAAGAATATTATTTTTAAAACGTTGTAAATCAATATTATCTCTCTTAATATGTGGATTATTACGATTTTCTCTATGAATTAAATCTAAACAGTTTAAAAAACTATCACACCCTTGTTGAATACCCTTTCTGAAAAATCCATTATTTTCACTTTTATTTAGTATAGGATCTTCTTTTCTTACATGAAATAAATCCTTTAGTATAGGATGAATATGACCATTACTATTCTTTTTTAATGGGAAATCGTTAGACAATCTATCATTTGATCCTTTAAAAGGTTTTAAAAGACTAATATGAAAATATTCCGATTTTGAACCTTTAATACTAATAGGGTATTCATCATTTGAATTTATTTTACCCGTTATCTTACCAATTTCCCAAAAAGATTTCCTATCGGGTACTTGTATTAATACATTTACATAAGAAGAAACATCATATTTAACAGATTTTTTACCACAACATGGTAAAGCTAATAAATCTGGATGAACATCATCAAGTATAAATTGAACATTATATTTTGAAATGTCATCTTTATCTTTTTTACTTCGATTCCAATATGAAAAATTATCACCCTCTGGTGGTAACCGATTAGCTGGTCTTCCAGTTCTCTCAAGTATAAAATGATCATCATCTTTCATTTCTCTTGAATAAACAAAAGGCGTGTAATCTATCTTTTCAATTGGATGAATCTTATTTAATGGATCTAATGATATCTGATGTTTTCTATCCCAAAACTTAGGACATATATAATATAATTCAGGTCTATCACCACCCTGAATNTGAATTGCNTTTGAATAACTTATACCCTCATTTTTAAAACCGGTTTTATGATCTATTTCATCTAATTCTTCTTTTGTTAATACAATTGGTATCTTATCTTGAGCTGCCTGACATTTATAAGCATAAGCATCTTTACTAACCTTAGATTTATATTTGATTAATTTAGGATCTCTTTGTTCAAGTCTTTTTATATAATATCTTTTATTTGGATATTTAGATTCATCTTCTTCTTTATTCTTTTCTGAATCAACTTTGCCTGAGCCACCTTTTAAACAAGCCTTACTGTCACTACTACCACCACCACTACTAACCGAACTAGCATTTGATTCATTGCTACTACTAATCTGTCCATAATCATCTTCTTCATCTGATTCATCTTCTTCATCGGATTCATCTTCATCATCTTCTTCATGAACTTCATCTGTTTGCAATTGAATAACTTCTTGCTCTGTTGATGATATTGTAGGTTCTGGTTCAGGTTCTGGTTCTGGTTCTACATCAGGTTCTACAGCAGGTTCTACTTCAGGTAAATCTTCATGAACTAATTCTGTAAATATTTTATCTGTTTGTTTATAATCTTTTACTAGTTTATCATTCCCTTTTTTAAATAAATTATTATATTCATCACCTAAATCTATCTTATCAATACGTTTCGCCTTGTATAATCCCATAATAAAATTAATTGTATTCATACATTCATGTAATTCATCAAAACCACCTAATCCTATAAAAGATACTTTGATTCTATCTAATACTTTTTGTATGATTATTGAAATACCAATATCTTTAAAATCATTTCTATTAAATTTACCATGAAATACTCTCATCCAATTGTCTATCTCTTCTTTCGCAGATTTTAATGAAAGACCATATCTTCTATTTAAAATTTGTATTATCTTAGTCTCTTCTGTATTTCGTTTTTTTAACAGGGAAATAAAACTATACAACTTTTTAGGATCATAAAATCCAGAACTTTTATTATATAAAAGATGTAATGGTTCATCTTGAGAATCTTCTAAAATAACAAATTCAGTATAAAAGTTACGAAAAGGTTTCGCTAATATATTCTGATTATAATCAGGTAATTCATAAATATAACTACAATCAATACTATATGGTGATTTATAAACTAAAGGTATAAGTTTATCACTCTGAGAGATTTCTCTTTTGTTTAAATTACGGATGATACCATTACACCGATTCACAAAATCTATAACAATACTATTTTNAAATTCAGCTATTCTCATCATTTTTTCACAATATAATTTTACCTTTCCATCAGCATATAATATCATAGTAGCATAATTAGTTGTATCTTTATCATATAAAATAAAAGATAATGAATTTATCATATCTATCCTTTCAGGCATTGTAAATCCATTATGAATCATTACACTACGATTCCAAATTTCAAATAATTCTTTTGTAACTGTTTTCTTATCTGTTGAATATTCATTATAAATACTATTACGATCTAATTTCATACATGAATCTAAATAATTATCAATATAAATTTTAATATAAGGAACTTTTTCATCTACCGGAAATACTTTAAAAATCTTAAATAAATCAATACTATTTTCATCTATCCTATTCTCATAAATCAATGTTTCTGGTCTACAACTAATAGGTTTAAAAATATGTTCTTTTTGTAAAAATTTAAATTCTTGGATTTTTCTTATTTTAATCATCATCTTATTATGATAATCAATATCATCGTGTTCTAAATCTGTTAACAATGGGAAATATTTTTTTAAATATCCATTCAATAAAATCTTATCACTCATTTCACTCATGTGATTTTTTGAATATGATATCGCATCTTCCACCTTACTAAAATAAATATTTGTATTCTGTTTTAATGAACGGATATCTTTCATTTTATCATAATAACTCTTATAAGAACTATACATATCTGATGAAAAACGAGTTTGTCTTTTTTCTTCTCCTTCTATAGAACAAAATTTATCATCATAATTTCTATCTAAATATAAATTCATATAAGTATCTAAATCTGTATATTCTATACCTAAAGGAAGACATGATTGTAAAGAAGGTTCTTTTTTAGGATTCATATCTATCCAAGCAAAGATTCTTTTTCCAGAAATATCATCGTCTACACAATACTCAGCTATTTTACTTAATAATATTTCAATAGTATCTGTTAAATATATAACATCTTTCACAACTTTTGGTTTGCATTTAATATTTGGCACAGAAGGATTCTTAAAATCAGTAGGATTAAATACATAACATTCACTATGTAAAGTACTATTTCTATCTGAAGGGGATAAACCTCTTAAAGTATCTTTTACATGAAATACATTTACCTGTATATTTGATAAATCATTTTTATCACTAAAATCTAAATAAGGATCACTCATTAAGATATTATTATAAAGAGTAGATATTAATTATAAAGAATTTAATTTACTTTTTATACTTTCATAGGAGTTGAATTTATCTCCATCCCACAATATGTTTTGGGATTTTTACCATAGTCTACAGGTGTATAAATACCTAAAGAAGATGCTTTTTCTAATAAATATTTCATATTATCCCAAAATAAAGGTGTATGACCTGTTTCTGGAGTCATAATATGAGATAATTCATGGATTGCTACAAATAATATAATATTATCATCCATAAACTTTTCTGTATCTTTTTCTCTGACACATAATGATAATTCTTCCCCTTTATTCACACTATAAGCAACATATTGTGAACCAGGTATATTTTCAGTAATATAATCTGAATTGAAATTATCTTTTAGCTTTTGATTGTATTCACCTTTTTCTTTATCCTTGAGATCTAAGCTATCTATTAATCTTTGTAATTTAATACCAATATTCGCTAACTTATCTGCTGCTTCTTTCTTATCTGGTAAATTACGAACATAATATTTTTTACCGTTAACACTTGATTCTATCTTATCTAAATAAAGACTTCTTCTTAAATAATTACTTGAAGCAAATAGAATTATGACTCCTATTAATAATATACTTAATTCTTTCATACTAGTATATATTTAGATAAGAAATTTGATATTAAAATTTGATTTAAATATTTATAGTATAACTAATAAATATAAAATTAACATGAGTAATTTCAAAACTTTTCAGATTGTTGATATCTTATCTGATGACTGGACAAAAGAAAAAACAGTTCCAATGAAGGATAAAAATGGTAAGGAAAAAAAAGATAAAGATGGTAATTTAAAAACAAAACTTGAAAAATACAAAGAGTTTGTATTAACCATTTACGGTATTGATAGTGATGACAAACGAATTGTATGTAATGTTTATGGCTATAAGCCTTATTTCTTTATTAAGATTCCTAATTCATGGGATACAAATAATGCAAAAACACTTGTTAAACAAATTCGCTTGCCTTCAAAAGATAAAATTCATAAGAGAATTGAAATAGTTATAGCAAAAGATTTCTATGGTGTTCAGTGGAATCCAAATACAAAAAATATTCAAAAATTTAATTATATTAAGATTTTCTTTAACAGTTATAGCGAAATGAGAAAATTCTCAAATGAAACAAAGAAATTTTATAATACAAAAGAAAAATTATCCGGACAAAGGAAAGAAATTCACAAAGAATGGAAAGAAACAAGAACTAGCATCAATAATGATAGCAATCTTTATGAATCTAGTATTCATCCAATTATTAAATTTATCCATGATACAGGTATTGATCCCACTGGATGGATTGAGATAAATAATACAAATAATGGTGAATATAAATCCAGATTGTTTACACAAGCTGAATATACAACATCATACAAAGAGATTTCTAAATATGAAAATGATAATCCTAGTAATTATCGGGTAGCCAGTTTTGATATTGAATGTGACAGTTTACATGGTGATTTCCCAATGGCAATCAAGAACTATAAGAAGTTTTCTTCTGAAATATTTGATAGTTATCAAAAATTTATTCGTAAATTTGGAGACATGATAAATGTTAAACTAGAAGAAAATCTTACACAGCTATTCACTTATGGTTTTCTTAGAGATGATTCACTTAATCAATCTAAATTAGAATTAATTGATATTAACAGTATCAGTCTTAACAAACTTCCAACTACAGAAACTATTGAAAACATCGTTTACAAAATTATGAATGATGAATCAGATGATAAGAGAAATTCTATCACTGATGATATTCAAAATTTATCTCTGAAGTCTAAAGAAAGAGACGCTTCAATCAAAGCGATTTGCGATATCATTGAAGAAGAGTTTAAAGATGAAAATATTATTCATTTAGGTGATCCTATTATTCAAATCGGAACCGTATTTTATGATTACAGTAAAGGAGAAACATTCCGACATATTTTAGTCATTGGAAACAAAGAAGGATTACTCGAACCTGAAATATGCGATGATTTAGAAGGAATTACAGTACAAAAATGTAGTTCAGAAAAAGAATTACTTCTTGGTTGGAGAAATATTATTAAGGAGAGAGACCCTGATTTTATTACAGGATATAATATCTTTGGTTTTGATTTTAAATATATATATGATAGAGCAAGTGTTTTATTCCCATGTCATGATAAATGTTCTGATTATTATCATGTCAAAGGGTGTCCTATGAAAGAATTTTTGAATTTTGGTAAAATGGATTGTACACAATGGAAAGCAAAAGATCATAATTCTAAAAAGTGCACTATGAAAACTCAAAAACTTAGTTCATCTGCTCTTGGTGATAATACCTTAAATTATATTGTAATGGATGGTCGTATATTATTTGATATTCAAAAAGAAGTTCAAAAAGGTCATAATCTTGAATCTTATAAACTTGATAATGTTGCTGCTCATTTCATGCGTGGTAAACTAAAATCTATCGTTGATAAAAGAGTAACTGTTTCAGATACAGGTCATCTTAAAAATGGAGATTATGTATCATTTCGAACTCATAATAATATTGGTGAAGAATTATTTGAAGATGGTAAGAAATTTAAAATCGATAGAGTTGAACCTAAAACACTCATTCTACAAGATGAATTAAATTTAGACTTAAGTGAATTTCATAAAGTTGAATGGTGTTTAAACAAGGATGATATTTCACCTCAAGATATCTTTGATAAACATAAATATGGAGGTCCTTCTGGAAGAGCAGAAGTCGCGAAATATTGTGTTCAGGATTGTGAATTATGTATTCATTTGCTCATGCTTTTAGATATTATTCCTAATAATCTTGGTATGGCAAATGTATCTTATGTTCCTGCCTCTTATATCTTCTTAAGAGGACAAGGAGTAAAAGTAACTTCAGTTGTATCTCGTGTATGTGCTGAAAGAAATACTAAAATTCCAGAATTAATGAAAATTCCAAGACTTAATGATTATATTAAGATTTATAAGAATAGCAGCGATATATCAAAATCAGATGTTAAAAAAATATGGGATGAAATGAAAAGGGAAGCTGAGCAGAAGAAGATAGAAGCAAATCAAAAAGAGAAAAAATATAATTTCAAAGGGTATCTTGATAATTTAAAAGATTATTTTGAATCAATTATTTCATATTCTCAAAAATTAAGAGTAATATTATCTATTATTAAAGATTATGAATATGAATGGGGTTTCCCTAAAGAATATGAACTTGAAGATTGGTATAAAAGAGTTAAAGAA
>NYXF01000052.1 GCA_002685455.1 Porticoccus sp.
CTCAGTTCATGTCATTGAGATTTAAAATATAACGTTCCCATTCAAAATTTGGACCTGGGTCAGTTTTTCTATCTGGTGCTATTTCCGAGTGCCCTATGATACGTTTCTTATTGATCATTGGAAAACGCTTCATTATTTCCTGGGTGACATTTATTAAAATCTCATATTGTTTATCAGTAAATGGCACATAATCACTACCTATTAACTCAATACCAATGGAGAAATCATTACAGTTACACAAACCTTGAAAAAGTGACTTTCCTGCGTGCCATGCCCTATCATTGAAACTTACAAATTGAGTTAAATCTCCTTCGCGACCGATTAGTAAGTGTGCAGATACTTTTAGATTTGAAATTGTTTTAAAATATGGGTCGACATCTGTATTTAGTTTATTTGTAAAAAAATCACAAATATATTTACTATCAAACTGGTTTGGCGGCAAACTTATACTATGGATTACTAAAAGTGAAATATTTTCTTTATCTGGTCTGCTGTCTTGATTGGGTGATATGTCGCTTCGAGCCAAAGTATACCATCCATTTGAATTAATCATCAAAAATTTCCAGGAACTAGGTTGTCTAAGAACTTATTTTTCATAAACTTCGATAAATAAAATATATTGTATAAAATTAAATATAAATCAGGTTGAGGTATATTGCCAATAAGAATTTTACAAAGTTTTTTCAAAAACCTAGCGCTGTTATACTGCCAATATAGAGGTGGAGTCTTTTTTTATGCTAAACGACAAGAAGTTGATCGAAGATATTAAAATCAATGTTGCGAGATCTTTAACAGAAGATATAGGCGATGGTGATATTACAGCTCAACTCATTCCAGAAAGTATAATATCTAATGCACTCGTTATCACTAGAGAAAAGGCAATTCTTTGTGGTCAGGCCTGGTTCAATGAAGTTTTCAAACAGTTAGATTCAAGAGTCACAATAAAATGGCTCGTCCAAGACGGCGAAACTTTAAAATCAGGTCAATCCATATGTAAACTAAATGGGCCCGCAAGAAGTCTCCTTACTGGAGAACGGGCCGCCCTTAATTTTCTGCAAACTTTATCAGGCACAGCTACAATAGCACGAGACTTTGCAATACAAGCTTCTGGTAGCAAGATGACAATATTAGATACTCGTAAAACAATACCCGGGATGCGTTTGGCACAAAAATATGCAGTTGTTACTGGTGGTTGTAAAAATCATCGATTCGGATTATATGACGCATTTCTCATTAAAGAAAACCACATAAATGCGTGTGGTGGCGTCAAACCAGCTATTTTAAAAGCTAGAGAGATTTCTCCTAATAAACCTATTGAAGTAGAAGTAGAAACTATACCTGAATTGGTTGAAGCATTAGACGCGAAAGTCGATGTGATTATGTTAGATAATTTTGATGATAAGATGATAGAGCAAGCAACAACAATAAATACAGGAAATACTAAGCTAGAAATCTCAGGAAACATAGATATAAATAATTTATCAAAAAAAATAATTTCTAATATAGATTACCTTTCTTCAGGAAGCCTAACGAAGCATTGCCGAGCAATAGATTTCTCCATGAGGCATATATAATGACCTTCATCGTTGGATTAACAGGCGGCATAGGTAGCGGGAAAAGTACTGCAGGTAAGTTCTTTTCGGCACTGGGTGTTGATGTAATTGATGTCGATCTAATATCAAAAAATATTGTTAAAGTCGGTTCGAGCTTTTACTTTAAAATAGTAGAATATTTTGGTGCGAAGAGTTTACTAAAAAATAAGTCATTGGATAGATCATACATACGCCATGAAATCTTTAAATTTCCAAAAAAAAAGGTTTGGCTAGAAAGACTTTTACACCCACCAGTTAATGAGCAGGTTTTGAAGGCTTTAAGTTGTAGTTCGAGTCCATATATAATCTTAGAATCACCGCTACTGCTTGAAACACAACAATATAAGCTTGTGGACAGAATCTTGTTGGTTGATCTACAGGAAAGATTACAAATTCTTCGAGTCAAAAAACGCGATGGAACCCGCAGTGATGTGGTTGGATCTATAATCAAATCACAAATGCCAAGAGAAGAAAAAGTAAGATTTGCAAATGATATTATTAAAAACGATAGTAGTGTCGAAAAATTAAAAAGTAATATAGAGGAGCTACATAAAAAGTATCTTACTTTTGCTTGTGAAAAATAATTTTTCTATTTTTACTAATAATAGCGGAGTTGATTATAAAAAATTTAAATGATGCCTCAAATATAACTCAGATACCTTGCCCTACCTGTAAAACCAAAGTTATCTGGAACTGTTCCTCTAATTATAGACCTTTCTGCTCAATACGATGCAAACAGATTGATTTAGGTGAATGGGCCACGGAGAGTTTTAGAATTCCAGAGGAATCTGATGAAAGGGGTGTCGATAACTTTAAAAATGATGAAATTATAAAATACTAAAGCTTATATCATCTTAATTTTATCTAAAATACAGTCATTTGCAGCGGGAAATTTATATGAGGTTAAATTTTCTATTGGAACCCAAGCTATAGTTTGGCCTTCATTTCCTTTTGCGCCTCCGGAAAATTTTTTTACCATCCATACATCCATATATATTTCAATTTCAGGATAATTATAGTTAAATTTCAGAAATGGTGTTGGATTGATGACGGAAATGGCTAACTCCTCTCTCAGTTCCCTGGTTAGAGCGTCAATTGATGATTCACCTGTTTCAACTTTTCCGCCAGGGAATTCCCATAATCCTCCTTGTAATAAATATTTTTTTCTTTTAGAGATCAAAACCTCACTATTTTTTTTTAAGATTACGGCTGTAACTACATGTATTTTTGACATTAGCTTCGGTAATTTGAGTTTATCTCAATATACTCATGAGATAAATCTGTTGTATAAACTGTCTCTGTAAAATCTCCACGATTAAGGCTTATATTTATAGATAAGCTATCTTTATCCATTATTTTTTGTCCAAGAGCTTCAGTATAGCTATCGGCTCTTCCCCCTTTTTCAGCGATAAGTATCTCATCTAGATATATTTGTATATTTTTAATATCAAGATCTGATATATCTGCCATACCTATAGCGGCAAGAATTCTTCCCCAATTTGGATCAGAAGCAAAAAGAGCGGTTTTCACAAGCAAAGATTGGGCTACAGAATAGGCAACCTTTAAACATTCTGATTTTGTTCTACCAGAAGACACCTCTACTGATATGAACTTGGTGGCACCCTCTCCATCTTTCACAACCTGACAAGCTAAAGATAAAAAAACTTCTCTCAAATTATCTAAAAAAACTCCTTGTTCATATGAGGATAATTCAGAAAAATATATACCAGAAATTCCTGTTGCAACCAGAATTGCGGCATCATTTGTAGACATATCTCCATCAACAGTAATCCGATTAAAGGATAAGTCCACGATATTTTTTATAATTTCTTTGATTATAACTTGATCAATTATCAAATCGGTAGCGACGTAAGCGAGGGTAGTCGCCATATTTGGTCTGATCATGCCGGAACCTTTAGCTATACCTGAAATAGTAATTTTTTTTCCGCTCAATTCTAGCTGAACACTCGAGCCTTTTGGTCGTGTATCAGTTGTAAGGATAGATGAGGCAGCACTATTCCAGCCAGTTTCAGACAATTTAGATAGAGCTGATGGTAATGCTGAAATAATTTTATTAACGGGTAAATATTCACCAATAACACCAGTTGAAAATGGTAAGACTGCTTCTTTATTTACTGATGTTATCTTCGCGAGAGAATCACAAATCGCTTTTGCATGCTGTTTACCTAATTCTCCAGTCCCTGCGTTAGCATTTCCTGTGTTAGTTACTAAATAACGAATTTTATTGGAATAGATCCGCTCCTTGGCTAGCTCAACTGGTGCCGCACAAAAAGCATTTTTTGTAAATGCTCCAGCAATAGCACTTCCATCTGCCAATTCCATAATTATTAAATCTTTTTTTCCTAATTTTTTTATACCAGCACTTGATATACCTAATTTAAACCCTGGTACAGGATGCATTTTTGGAAAAAAATCTTCACCGACTGACATAAATTTCTCACAATATATTTGAACTTTCCCTTAAAACAAAATTTAATTTATTATTTCAATTTACCACAACATTGCTTAAACTTTTTACCGTTTCCACATGGGCAGGGATCATTTCTTCCAACTTTTTGAGCTGACCTAACAAATGGTTTTGTTTGGATTGAATTTTTAGCACTATCAATTCTAGGCTTTGATCCATTGATTGATGGCGCTGAATCATGCTGCATTTTAAGATTTTGTTTCTGTTGGTTCTCTCTTTTAGTGCGCTCTAGTTGCTCGATTTCTTGACGACTTCTAACCTCTGCTTTGCTCAAAAAGCGGATAGTTTCTAATTTTATATTTTCTAGCATCTGTTGAAATAATTCAAAAGACTCACGTTTATATTCTTGCCTAGGATTTTTCTGCGCATAAGCTCGAAGGTTTATTCCTTGTCGTAAATAATCCATTCGAGATAAGTGTTCTTTCCACAATGTATCTAAAACTTGAAGCATTAACTGTCTTTCAATCATACGGATATCTGCACCGATAGAAGATACCTTTTTTGCATAAGCTTCTTTTGATAAATGTTGGATTTTTGATCTAATTGATTCTTCGTTCAAGAGATCATCATCTTCCAACCAATCCTGGACCTTTATTTTTAAGTCAAAGTTTTTTTCAAATTGTTTTTCCAGCTCGGGAATATCCCATTGCTCTACTAAACTCTGTGGTGGCAGGTAAAAACTAATTGNTACATCCACAACATCCTCTCTTATTCTTTCTATAATTTCACTTATATCATCTTCTTCTAAAAGCTCATTTCTTTGTTGATAAATAACCTGCCTTTGATCGTTAGCAACATCGTCATACTCAAGTAAGCTCTTACGCATATCATAATTTCTACCCTCAACCTTCTTTTGAGCTTTTTCTATAGCACCAGTTACCATTCGATGCTCGATCGATTCTCCTTTTTCCATACCTAAGGTACGCATCATATTTTTCACATTATCTGAAGCAAACAATCTCATTAACGGATCTTCCATAGATAAATAAAAACGAGACAAACCTGGATCTCCCTGTCTACCTGCCCTACCGCGCAATTGGTTATCAATACGTCTCGACTCATGCCGTTCGGTACAAAGAATATGCAAGCCTCCTGCTTCGATCACTTTATCATGCCGAACTTTCCATTCATCCTTTATAAGTTTTATTTTATCTTCATTGGGATTTTTTAATTCAGCTATAAGAACCTCCCAGTTACCACCGAGAACAATATCGGTTCCGCGTCCTGCCATATTTGTTGCAATAGTGACTGTGCCAGGCTTGCCTGCCTGTGAAATAATTTGTGCTTCTTTTTCATGATACTTTGCATTTAAAACTTGGTGGGGTATTCTTGCCTTTTCCAATCTTACTGACATTTCCTCTGAGCTTTCAATAGTTGCTGTACCAACAAGTACCGGTGCACCATTTTTAATACATGATTTTATATCAGTAACTACTGCATCATATTTCTCATCTATCGTCAGATAAATTAGATCATTAAGATCTACTCTAGCTACTGGCAAATTTGTTGGTATAACAACTACTGGTAATCCATATATCTGATGAAACTCGTATGCTTCTGTATCAGCTGTTCCTGTCATTCCTGATAATTTGTCATATAAACGGAAATAGTTTTGGAAAGTCGTAGATGCCATAGTTTGGCTTTCACTTTGGATCTGGACTCCCTCTTTTGCCTCTATAGCCTGATGTAAACCCTCTGATAGTCTTCGTCCAGGCATCGTTCTACCTGTGTGTTCATCAATCAAAATAACCTGACTGTCTTTAACAATATATTCAATATTTTTGCTAAAAAGATGGTGGGCTTTGAGTGCGGACTGAATGTGATGCAATAACGATAAGTTTATAGAATTATAAAGACTATCATTTTCTTGAAGTAAATCTTCACTTTCAAGTAACTTTTCTATTTTACAATGGCCTTCCTCTGTAAGCTCTACCTGTCTAATTTTTTCATCTATAGTGAAGTCACCTGAGTTGTCATCTGTTGATGGCAATAGATTTATAATTAATTTGTTAATCTTTTTGTACAAAGACGAACTATCTTCTGCAGCTCCTGAGATAATAAGTGGTGTTCTTGCTTCATCAATAAGTATTGAGTCGACCTCATCGATAACAGCAAAACTCAAACCGCGTTGAAGTTTATCCTCAACTCGTAAAATCATATTATCACGCAGATAATCAAATCCAAATTCGTTATTTGTTCCAAAAGTAATATCTGCTTGGTATGCAGTATATTTTTCATCTGGTGTCATTCCTGACGATATGACTGCTACTTTCATGCCGAGTAATTCATATATTGGGGCCATCCATTGAGAGTCCCGTTTAGCTAGATAATCATTAACTGTTACTATGTGGACCCCTTCTCCAATGAGGCTATTAAGGTAGGCAGGCAGGGTGGCCATGAGAGTTTTACCCTCACCGGTCCTCATTTCTGCAATTTTTCCCTCGTGGAGAACAATACCTCCAATCATTTGGACATCAAAATGTCTTAAGCCTAGAGTTCGTTTGGCGGACTCTCTTACGAGAGCAAAAGACTCGGGGAGGATCTGATCTAAAGATTCACCATCTTTTAACCGTCTCTTGAATTCATGAGTTTTGTTCCTCAAAAAATCGTCTTCAAAAGAAGAAAATTCTTTCTCGAAAGAATTTATACGATCTACGATTTTTCTTATTCTTTTGACTTCTCTTTCGTTTTTACTGCCAAAAATTTTTGCAAAAAATTTCATTATTATTCCATGGTAAATCTAATCGGGAAATTAGCCTGTGGGAAGATTATTTTATCCTTGGTCATTTAGTCTAAAGTCCAGGTATTGAAACAAATTTATTTAAAACTCGTCTGCTAGTTTCAAAAATTTATTTTTTTATCGCTTCTTGTCTTATTTAGTTATTTATATCTCATAAATTTATACTGTTAATAGTGATTTCGCGTAAGAAATTGGAACTTCATCTTGATCATCTTCGAAGGAAACAAACTCCCAAGCATCGTCTTCTGTCATGAGCTTCCTTAGCAACGCATTATTAAGTCCATGTCCAGATTTATGTCCTATATACTCACCAATCAAACTATTTCCAAGTAGGTACAAATCCCCAATAGCATCCAGAATTTTATGTTTAACAAATTCATCCTCATAACGAAGGCCATCCTCATTCAACACCTGAAACTCGTCCACTACAATGGCGTTGTCCATACTACCGCCACGAACTAAACCTTGAGATCTTAGGTACTCTATTTCGTGCATAAAACCAAATGTTCGCGCACGACTTACTTCTTTTACAAAAGAAGTTGTAGAGAAATCTACTGATGCCTGAAGCGTGCGATTATTAAAAGCTGGGTGATCAAAGTCTATAGAAAAGCCTACCTTAAAACCATTAAAAGGCTTAAAAGAGGCACTTTTATCACCATCTTCAACTTTAATTTCTTTTTTTATCCTTATAAATTTCTTCGGTTTTTTTTGTTCTTTAATGCCAGCTGCTTGCAACAAGAAAACAAAGGGACTAGCACTTCCATCCATAATAGGTACTTCTGGAGCTGTGATATCGATAACAGCATTATCTATACCA
>NYXF01000020.1 GCA_002685455.1 Porticoccus sp.
GTCAATGTCTGCTGTAGTGTTTCCAATTACAGGAACAGTTAAGCCAGTTGAAGCACTGTTAGCAACAGCGCCTGCAACACCAGCGTTTTCCTCGTTAGTGTCAATCCAAGAACCAAATGCAGCAGATACACCAGCTATGGTTGAAGTAGCAACACGTTTTGTTGCAGCAGGAGTAGTACCAGCGCCAGCGGGAGTTACTCCATAGCATTGAAGAGTTTGCTTCTCAATGTCCATTTGTAACTCTTTACCAATTTTCATTAATTGATAAGCCATTTCTTTTCCAGGAACACCAGCACGATCAAACATTTCAGCTTTTTGTGTAACAGCTACTGTTTTTGAGGCAATCATTACTTGGTTGCCTTTTCGTGTACGAGCAGATCCAACAGCACCTGTTTGAACATCTGCTTCAATTGCAGCGTTAGTTGCTACAGCAGCAGCAAGCTCGTCAGTTAACCACTCATGGTTATCTGCAGTTGCACTAGCAGTTGGAATGCCTGATGTAAAAGGTGTCTGAAAAGGAGACACGTTAAAGATGATATTACCGAGATCTTCTCGGATGTTGTTGCCAGTTGAGTTATCGCGTAAAGAGCTGGCAGTAGTTGAAGTATATTGAGCCATGATTATTTACCTAATTAAAAGAGTCAAATATTAAATCTACGGCAGATCTTTGGTCTATTGAACCATCTGGCAATATAGCTTTTTTAGCTTTTGCCTTCTGTGCCGCAGCCTGTTTTTGCGCTCGACTTTTAGTTGCACCCTTTCGTATGACCGTTTTAGTAGCTTTTTTCTTTGTGCTTTTAGCTTCAGCAACTTGCTTTAATGATCCGCTATTCATAGCCGCATCATGTATGACTTTAATCATAGAAGCGCTGGTTAGGGTATTTAGTATTTCTGGATCTTCTCCAATACTTTCTAAATACTTGCCCATTGTTTCTACTTTTTGTTTTGCAACTTTTTCGTCAGAAAAGCTTGGCTCTTTTTGTAACAAGAGTTCAGATTGTTTTTGTGTTTCAATCTGTTGCTTTTCTTCTTGTTGAGCAGTGTATTGCTCTAAAGTTTTTTGTTGCAAGTCATTTATTTCAATTTGCTTTTGCTCATAAAGAATTTTTTGCTCTAAAGCTTGTTCATATACGCCAGGGTTTGTCTGTTTAAGAGAAAGCAATTCGGCTGTAGTATATTGAGGAGCTTCGCCATACAACATAGCTTGAGCTGTTTCCAGGAGCTTTGCTGTTTGTTCTAAGCTTTCAATCTTGCCACTTTCAAATTCTTTTCTTTCTTCAGCCAACGCTTGAGTTTTGCGCGTATAATCACCTTGCATCAGTATGCCGCTTTTAATCTTCTCAATGTCATCAAGACCATTTTCATTTAAAAACTCTTTGGCAGCTATTAAATAATCGTATTCGCTATCTTCAAGTTCGATGTCGTCAGATAACTGAACTTCATCACTTTCTTCTAGCTCCTCGTCTTCAATAGGATCAGGTGTTTCCTCTACTTCCTCTTCATAAGACTCTTCTAAGTCTTCTTCCAATTCAGCTTCGGGTACAGAATCATTTTCAACTTGTCCTGGTTCTTTAGGGTTAATCATGCCCAATACTGCTTCTAAACCAGCAGCTTCTGTCATTGGGTCGTTTATAGAGAGTTCCGAAGAGTTGTTCTCATCATTCATTTTAAATATCCTTTAGGGTCGCTGTGCGTTATCCTTGTATGTAAAAACAACATATCAGTTGCTTTTTGTAAAAAGTGAAACTAATATGTTTCTTTTGTTAAGTGATAATTCTTGGTTTGTTTTCTTGCAGTTCTAGGTATTGCTGAACAGTTGGTGCATTGAACAACTCGTCAGTAAACCCATCTACCTCTTGCAGCGTCAACTTAGTAAACGCCATTCCTCGCACCCAGTTTAATAAATCGCTGGAAACGATGTAATATTCTTTATTTCCCTCTTGCTTTTCTGCCGAGGGTTTCTCTTTGGTTTGCATACCACTCCAAGTTCTCTTTTAAAGCTTTAACTACCTTTACCTCTCTCCAAAGAGCTTCACCTTGTTCGGGTGTTTGCACTCCAGAAAAAGCCCTGTATAGATTCTCTTCCATTTCCTGGAAAAGAAACTGCACTGCGCTATCCTCAATAAGCCTTGCGGCTCCGTTTGCTACCTGTAGCTTTGTTTCTGTATCAGCTTGTTCAGAATTTAAGCTAGTTACCAATCTTGACTGCTCTCTCACTGCGTGCCTCCAGGTTAAGTTCGGCTAGTTTAAATTCGTTCATATCCTCATGCTCTCTAACTTTAAGCTCTAACTCTTTCTGCTTTAGCATAAGTTCTTGTTTTTCTATTTCTAACTTGCCTTGCTCTATCTGTATCTGAGCCATAATAGCTTGCTGCTCTACAGAAGGGCCAGTTTGGCCCGTAAAATCTGGTGGCGGCTCTGTAAAGTACCTTCCGTTGGCGCTTTTATCATACAGTCTCACCATATCCTCTTGCAACTGTACGATCTGCTTAGGCATTACTGTAACTCCTAAACCTCCAGCGCCTGCCATTGCTTGTTGTGCCTGTTGTGTTTGTTGCATGTGGAATAACTGTTCTGTTTTAGATCCGTTACCCAAACCAACAAGAACGGTGACATCTTTTCTTGCATGCCAGTTTCTAGGATCTACCTCTACAAACCGATTGTCCAATCTAAAAATTTCCATGTCTTCCGCATGGGCAATCTCTAGCTCGTAAATACCCATAAAAACTTTGCGTAAAAATTCACCAAATTCTCTTGCTATTAAGCGAACTCTAGCTTGGCGCTTAGATAAAACCTGACTAACTGCGCCTGCTGCTGTGTTGCCATGCAGGATGTCAGGGCTAATTGAGTTATCAGTTGATCCTACGCTTTGCTCAAGCATGTGATCAGCTATATCCATCATGCTGTTTGTATGCTGGCCAAATTGAGGCTGGTTAGGAAAAGAGATAGCATTAGGGTGTTTAACAACGTAAGGAGCGCCTGGTTTGCTGCTCATTACTGAATCTAAGTCTACTTGGCCTTCTACGATGACAGGGCGACCATTGTTTAAGTTGTATTGGTTGTCTAACTGGTTTCTCCATAAAGTGCTTTTAACTTTCTGGATGGGTGCTGCCGCATCAGCAGGGCAAAGACCTGTTAATCTGTGCGGAATACGAATAGGTGTCCATATATTGTACGGAATCTCATCAGCATCTTCTACAGACAATACAGTGTTGCCTACTTTACAAACCTTGAGAAGCTCATCGTAATCATCTTCATCTCTGTCGCAACGAACATAAATTTCATGCAAATCGTACATTTTAGAAATGTATTCGTTTTGATCACCGTATTCGCTAGTGTCAAAATCTCTAGCTAATTTTTCTGGTGAATCATACTCGTTATAACCAGATGATGTTGAAGCTTTTTCTATTTTCTTTTCATCAAACCCCATAGCAATTAAGTCGCTTTTTGACTTCATGCTGCGCTGCCTAACGTATCTTGCCGTACACATAGATGTTGCGTTTGCGTCTATAGCAAATTCCTCTGACGGTACGCATTCTATTTTTGTTTCGCTTTTTTCTTTAGTTCTGGTCAGCTTGCCGCTGTAAGTTAACATACCAGTCAACTCATTGCGCTCTTCTTCAAACTCAACTATTTCAACTTCTGGATCTAGCTCTAATACAGAGTAAGCTTCTTCAGATATTTCGCTGAAGTTATGAGTTGTAACAACATCTTCCATAGATCGCCAACGCTTTATAATACCCTGGCGCTGCAGTAATCCATCCATTAACGAGTCTAATATAACGCTAAAACCATCGTTTTGACGATAAAAAACATACCTTATGTAGTCTGTTGCTTGTTGCGCTCCATCTATATCTTCTGGGCCTTCTGGCTCAAACCTAACTGTTTCATCGTCAGATATAAATAATTCAGCTATGTCTGCTTTAATATTTTCAACAGTTTGGTAAACCTCTCTAGTTACTATCTGAGAGTAACCAGTTCTTTCATTTCCGTAATGCTCGCCAAGATAAAACTCTATAAGATCTGCTCTAGTCTGGGCAGCATCGCTATCCATGTGATCAGACACGTTATCTTCATAAGCATCAATTACTGTTAATAAATCTTTGTTAGATATTGTCATTAGATAACCCAGTCATATTCTTTATCATTCTCCCGTTTTGCCCAGGAATTTTTGTATGTTGGTTTAACTGCTTGTGCAAACCTTTGGCTCTGGAAGGCGTATCGAGTTGCAGACATTAAATCGTCTTCTTTGTCTACTATCTTGNCGCTTTCTCCAAAATGGTAAGTTCCATACTCTTGTTGCCAATGNTGGCAGCTTTGAAATACTTTGAACAAACCCTTCTGCATAGCCCTGGTCATTGCAGTTATACCAGCAGAAATCTTTATATCCCCCTTAGTTTGCGATATATCAGGGGGGTTTGTAAAATGTTCTGGTAAAAAGTTAACTCCTTCCTGCCTATACTGCTCTGCCATGGAGTCACCACCATCAAATGTTCTGTTGCCATCGTGCGGCCACGCTATTGGCGGTTGGTGCGCTCTAGCTCTTATTGCTATAGCATGCTCTACTGCTGTTTGACGAGATTCTCTGTATTCGTCAGTAATGTAAAAACAACCGTTTTCTGGGTTAATTGCAGCCCACACTATTGCTGTAGGGTGATCAAAACCAAAATCTATTGCACTAATCCGAGGCCAAGAGTCAGGTATAGCAAAGTCTTCTATTACTATCTTTTCAAGCGAATAAGGAAAAACCATGCCTCTACCAAATACAGGCTGGCCTTTTGTACGCATTTCTCTTTCGTTAGGAAGATACTGCGCTAAAATCTGTTCTTTTGCATCTTCATCAAGGTGTGGCGCTTCATCCCACCCTGCTTGTATCAGAAACTGGCCCTTTTTNCTATCTTTTAAAAACTGGTTAATAACAGGAGTCATGCCGCTTTCAGGGGTAAACGTCATCATAACGAAACCCCTTTTATCCAGTGTCCTTGTTAAACACTGAGTATATATATTCTGTGCTGGTTGCTCGTCTAACCAAATCCAATCTAGAGACGAACCCATGAATTTTTCTTCGCCCATTTCATAGGACTTAAACGATAGCACCGACTCACCTATATGCTTTCCTGAAGGGCTATGAAACTTTATAACTAGACTTTCTGCTGCATTTGGAATCTGTGGTTTTCTGATAACGTCAACAATGCAATCTTTTGGTATTGCTCCTGATCCTCTTAATTCTATATTAACAGGATCGCCCAGCAATTCTTTTTGCAGAATGTCTCTTGTTGTAACCGTACTAGCACCAGCAGCCCAGGCATTAATTGGTTTAGTAAATCGTTTACCTGTCCACCAGTCAGGGTACTTTCCTGTTAGGTGACACGCTGTAATCCTGGCTCCTGTGTAAGTTTTGCCAACCCTGTTACCCGCCATCGCTAAACATTGGTTATTTTCTTTTGTTGCATTTGCAAGTATTTCTTGCCAACCATACGGGCTCCATTGAGAGATAGCATTAAACCTTCTTCTCTCCTCTCTTTCCTGCATTAAGGTTAAGAGCTTTTCTTTTTCAACCTTGTTTAAGCTGTTTGACATTATCAGATGACTCAATTAGTTCGGATAGTTGTTCATCAAGTTCTGCATCAGACAGGTCAGATACTGTCTGTTTAAGGTTAACTTCTTTAGGTTTATCGTGACCTGTTCTGTGCAGAATATCTTGCGCGGCTTTTAAGCGTATTTCTGGTCTTATTTCTGGATTGACCATAATGTCTTCGATGATTTTAGTAGCTAACGAGGCAACTTGATTTTCTTCAACCAAATCATCTCTACGCTCTCGTATAATAGATTTTAAATCTTTATACAGCCTGTACGCATTACCTTTATCTGGAGAATATCCAGCAAGCTTAAAAGCATCCATAACAGTCATTTTTGTTGGATCTGGGCCTTCGTGATAACCTTTAGCCATTAAATCAACAAACTTTTCCTGCTGTGCTGTTAGCTTTCTTTTTCTTTTAATCAAAAAACACCGCCACGCTTTCACCTGTAGCAGACTTGGTTACTCTGAAAGTAGAACCGCCACCCCTTGATGTAACAACGCCAACAGAGTCACCGTTATTGCAAATTGTTCCTACCTTGACGTATGAGCCACCGTTAGTCTCCTTGATTTGCAACTCAAGAGATTCTCCTGTACTTAAAGGTGGAACAGTAAAAAAAACTCTTGCAGCACCAGTAGCTAAAACAAAATCTACCCCTGTAGCTGCTGCTGTTCCTGTCATAGCAGGGTTTCCACCTGCGGTTGTTGTATATGCTGTACTCATTATTACCTCGTTAGTTAGTAATTACGTTATTTGAAATTATGTTGCTGATTATTATATAGTCAATCATATTAGTTTGCAGAATATTTTGTCCCATTGTAGGTAACGCCATTTTGTTCTGCCGTTCCAGTTTCTACTTTAGAATAATCTTCTTCATTGACTACTCCTGCAAAACAATTATCTATAGATGACCCGTTAATAGTTGAAAAAGTAAATTCTGTAAAATTAGTTTCGTAAGATTTAAAATTATCTACCGCAGAAATCCAGTCAGTATCGTGTATATAACTTTTACTTCCAGATGCGTTTTTCCCAAAATATGCTGAAGCTAAGGAAACCTTGTTATCATTCTCTATACCAGCCTCTATAAATATTAAGTAATCGTCTTCATAAACACCTAGAACGTAATTCATTTTTTCAATGCGACTCTTTTGTTTAATCAAAGATTCTTCTTGTGTAAACTGTTTATGATGTGCAGGGAGCTTTTCCCATGAATCATTAAAAAGCCTAGTAAATTCATTATCACTGTAAGTAGGATTTAATATGCAAGAGTACATTAATCGCTCCTTAGTTGAACTTTAATTATGTGGCCAGCGGCTAAATTTAAAGCTACTGCTAGAGGGTCTTTTTGAAAATACACACGATACCCAGTTCCAGAAGATGCTGCTGCGCTAGTAAATGTCATATCGCTTCTTAGAATTGTAGTTTCTGTCCCTAAATTAGTGTTAATAACTTTAATGCTTTTAAAGAAATTAGCATCAGTATTAGCTGGCACTGACGCTGCCGCATCTGGGAATACTGCTTGAAAACTTAAATAATTTGCCGCTCCAGAATCAGGGTCTGTTTCCACAAACAGTGGTACTGAAAAACCTAAAGGCTGACCTGCTTGGCTATCTGCATCAGCAACATCACCGTTTGCTATGGTAAAAGTAGCTGGGCTAACGCTACCATAACCTGTTGAAAATCCTGTTACTGAGTAGCCTCTTAGTATATCTTTAAGGAAGGGATTTGTTGTTTGGCCTACAGTTACGACAAGCTCACTGATTAATC
>NYXF01000053.1 GCA_002685455.1 Porticoccus sp.
GTAGTAAGTTTCATGATGCCATCCAATTTTACTATCAATAAGCTCCCAAGACCTAAGGATTCTGATATTCAACTTCGCAAAGCCTCCTCTAGTTATAGAGCTTCTGTAAAATATTCTGGATCTTGGAGTGAAAAAAATTACCTTCAATATTTAGGCTTGTTAAATGAATGGGTATCAAAGCAAAAGTTAAAGGTGATTGGCAAACCTATATGGGCGCGCTACGATGCTCCTTATGTACCTTGGTTTTTTAGAAGAAACGAGATATTAATACCTATTAAACAACCCTAAAATCTTCTTATAAAGTAAAGATTAGGTTATGTATTTCTAACAAAATTACTTGTTCACTTTGGATATCTTTTGTAGCTTTTTCCATATAGCAGCAACTTCTTTGCGTTGAATAGAAGATGTCTCAGGATCCACTAATAGCGGTGTATTCTGCAATTGCAGTCTATGCCCTAAAGTACGGTAGGTTATGTATGCCTCTCTAAGACTTTTTGCCTCTTCGAATGAGAATATACTATTAATCTCTAGGCTGTCGATAATACGCATATTATCACTCCAACAAGTCAAATCAGCGAACTGATGGGCATGAGATAATACTTTTGCTTGAACTATAAATTCGATATCGATAATCCCTCCCTCATCATGCTTAATATCGAACATAGGTTTATTTTTCCCCATAAGCCCACCGTTTAATCCTTTTTGTGGTTTTATTGAAATTCTTTTTTTTGATTTTAGTTGCTCTAACATCTTTTTTCTCATATTGGAAACGTCAGTAATAAGTTGAACCTGATCTCTCGTTTTGCTCAGAATTTTTGATCTAATAGTTCTAAATTTTTCAATCAATTTTGGTGATCCAACGATCGGCCTAGCTCTAACTAGAGCCTGATGTTCCCACGTCCAAGCATCATTAAGTTGATATTTTTCAAATGCATCAAGTGATGAAACTAGCATGCCTGAGCGACCTGAAGGCCTGAGACGTACATCTACTTCATAAAGCACACCAGATGCTAGCCGAGCCATTAAAATATGTATTATTTTTTGCCCTAAGCGTATGAAAAATGTTTCATTATCAATAGATTTTTCACCATCTGTTTGATCATTGCGATTAGCATCATAAATAAATACTAAATCGAGATCTGAGTTATGACCAAGCTCAATGCTACCTAATTTGCCATAACCTATAATTAAAAAGTCTGATTTCTCTTCATTTTTTCCTATGGGTTCCCCATATTTTTTTAACATTTGATCCCATGCAATTTCAACTGTGTGCGTTAAAATTGCTTCTGCGATTGAGGTGAGGTAATCACTAACCTTCATTAAGGGTAATATATCTGTAACTTCACATGCTGCGACATGAAGGCTGTGTGAAAGCTTAAAGTAACGTAGAGTTTCCATCTGTTTCTCTAGGTCGTTAGAGGGAACTCTGAGTAATTGTTGTCTTAATTCGTCTATCAGCTCTTCTTTATTAGGCAATGTATAAAGTGTTCTATGATCTAGAAGTTCATCTAATAAAGCAGGATTCTTGGATAATTGTTCTGAGATCCATGGGCTGGCTGAACATAGCTGTAAAGTGATATTTAGCACACCAGGATTCTCTTTTAATAAAACTAAATAAGCGCTCCTACGTGCTATAGACTGTATAAGCTTGAGGACCCTACTAAGAGTTAGTCTTTCATTTTCATGGTTAGAGCAAGCGAGTATTAGATCTGGCATTAACATGTCAAGACGCATTTTTGCATCTTTTGACATAAAGAGAATCGACCGGTCTTGCTTGAGTGCCTGAATCAGGATGTAAGCATCCTCAGGCTTTTTATACCCGAGGCTATGGAGCTTTGAAGTAACATCTTCGACAATTTCACATTGCCAAATTTCATCGGCCTGGATCAGCTCATTTTTATCATCGTCATTTTTATCTGAGCTTGACTGGCTAGCAATGACTGATTTGAAAATTCCTTGAACCTCACAGCGTCGGTTATTAAGTGCCACTGAAAACTTATCCCAACTAGAAAAACTCATAAGATATGCTAGCTTAAGCTGTTCTTTTTTTATATTCGGTAGTGTGTGAGTCTGAATATCATACATGCCTTGCAAAATGTGCTCTACATCCCTCAGGAACTTATAACTTTTTTGTAGTCGACTTACTTCCGGCTCAGATAACAACGATACTTTACCTATGAGGATTAAAATTTCTTTCAATGCCTGAGTTTGAAAACGTATATCTCTTCCACCGTATATAATCTGGTAGGCTTGAGCTACAAATTCTATTTCACGAATACCACCATATCCAATTTTTATATTCTCCGATATATCTTTTCTTTGCACTTCTCTATTAATAAGGATTTTCATTTTCCGTAATGATTCTAGGGAACTGAAATCAATATATTTTCTGAAGGTGAATTGCCGTAATATTCCCATTAGCACAGCAGCATCCTCTTTTTCTCCAGCTATAATCCTAGCTTTAATCATAGCGTACCGTTCCCAATCACGACCTTGAGTTTGATAATACTCTTCCATTGCAGCAAAACTAAGAGCCAGACTTCCACTTTGACCATATGGCCTTAATCGCATATCTACACGAAAAACGAAACCATCATCAGTCTTTTTGTCCAGTGATTTGATAAGTTTTTGACTCAGGCGTATGAAAAACTCATCATTACTAAGATTACATTGACCTCCGTGAGTTTTCCCTTGTTCTGGGTAGGAAAATATTAGATCGATGTCTGAAGAAACATTTAGCTCCCAGCCACCCAATTTTCCCATCCCAAGCACAATCATTTTTTGTGGTTCCCCATTGAGATTAACAGGTGTCCCTGAAACCTCGCAAGCGTCTCGGTAAAGGAAATCCAATGCATGCTGTATTGATGTTTCTGCTAAGGCAGTCATATCAGAAGTAGTTTCCTCTAAATCAGCCTCCCTATTAAAGTCTCGCCAAATAATTCTAACGATTTCTCGATTTCGAAATTGCCGTAGTACCCTAAATAAACCATCCTCATTAGTAACCTTTTTAAGATCACTTGCTAGGTGCTGATCTATTTCATCTTTTTTATAAGAGCGATATAGCTCACCAGAGTTTACTAATTCTATGAATAATTCCGGATTTTTACTGCACCACATAGCGACAAATTCACTACAGCTCCAGCATCTCTTTAAATGAAATGAGAAGCTATTTTTATCTTCAACAAGAGAAAGTAACCATTGTGACTGTTCCTCAGTAGTTATTTCTACGAAATGCCTTAATCTTAATGACCACTCCTCATCTAATATTCTAGGTATGCTTTTATCTTTCATTTCTCTCACAATTTTACTAACTAGGCTGATATTAAATTAAGAATTATTACAAGTAGAAGTAGATATTTAAAACATTTATATACTAAACCTGCAACTACATATATACTGTATATTTATACAGTCAAAGAGTACTTGATACATAATGAATTATTTTGCTAATTCAGGTAATTTTTCTAAAAGATACCTAAACTTATATCTGACTAAATTATCAGCGGGGTTTCCTAGTCCAGCAGACGACTATACAGAGTCAAAACTAGACCTTAATGAGCACCTCATAAGACAGCCCTCCGCTACATTTTTCGCTAAAGCTGAAGGAGACTCTATGATAGATAGAGGCATATTTAATGGAGACTTATTAATTGTGGACAGATCTATAGAGGCTAAACATGGGCATATTATAGTCGCTGCTTTTGATGGAGGTTTAACTTGTAAAATACTAGACAAAAAAAGAAGACGCTTGATGCCTGCTAATAAAAACTATAAATCGATCGCTATTCTTGAAAACTCTAATTTTTCAATCGAAGGTATTGTTACTCACTCAATTAGAGGTCACCAGTGCTAGCACTAATTGACTGTAATAGTTTTTATGCTAGTTGCGAGCAAGTTTTTAGGCCTGACTTGAGAGGAAAACCTATTGTTGTACTATCAAATAATGATGGGTGTATTGTTGCTAGAAATAGAGAGGTCAAAGCCTTAGGAATACCTGGCCTAGAGCCTTATTTTAAAATAAAGCCGCTACTAAAAAAACATAATGTTCATGTCTTTTCTAGTAATTATGAGTTATATGCTGACCTATCTAACAGGGTGATGGATGTAGCATCAAGTTTTTCTCCCAACGTAGAAATTTATTCGATAGATGAGCTATTTCTATCTTTAGACGGTATGAATTGCGACTTAAATCAATATGCAAAAAAAATAAGAAAAACTATATGGCGCCACGTCAGAGTTCCAGTATCGATAGGTATTGCGCCTACGAAGACTCTGTCTAAAGTTGCTAATCATGCTGCTAAAAAGCATTTAAAGCTAAATGGAGTTTGCATCTTAGATAACTCTAAAAAGTGGAAATCAATGCTCAAAAAAATCCCTGTCAGTGATGTATGGGGAGTAGGGAATCGACTGACTGAGAGACTTGCCGAGTATGGTATTATTACTGCTAGCGATTTAGCGCAGCAATCTCCTGGAAGCATAAGAAATTCTTTTAACATCAATCTAGAAAGAACTGTAAGAGAGCTTAATGGCGAAGCTTGTATGCCAATAGATGAAGTAATTGAACCCAGAAAACAGATATTTTCTACAAGAACTTTTGGCCATCGAATCTACAGCTTAAATGAACTAAGACAATCGATTAGTACATATGCAACAAGAGCCTGTGAAAAACTTAGAAATCAGCAAAGCTTAGTAAACGTAGCAATTGTTTTTATTCAGACCAGTCGTTTTGATGATTTAAAATATTTGAGATCTAAAACAGTTCATATGCCTTATGCAACTAATGATACAGGATTAATTGTTAGTGAATTGAACAAGCATGTTAAAGATATATTTATCAAAGGCTTGCCTTATTATAAAGCTGGAGTTGGACTTATTGATCTAGTGGACCAATACAATCAGCAAATGACCTTATTTACCGATTATCAGCCTAATAAAAGGAGTCGGCTTATGGAGGTAGTAGATAAGATAAATGCTAAAAAATATGGATCTATACAGCTAGCAAGCAATGGGTTTAATCAAGACTGGAAGATGCGCAGATTGAAAAGGTCGCCTTCATATACAACTAAGTGGAGTGAAATCCCTGCGATTAAGTAACCATTTATTTCGAGTAAAAGTTAAGGTGGGAGGACAAATAAAAAGGCATGATTTGTTATAAAATCAATAGTAATTTATTTAATAAAATCTTTATTCTTTAAAAACTTAAATGATTACAGCCAATCCCAATACGACTTAGATTTACGGGGTGCATTTTTCATGATCAGATCCCATATACAAGCAGGAGCTAATCGCATCAAGATAACAATAAATCGCATCTGCCAGGGAAAAATTATAAATTTTTTACGCTGATTAATAGCTTTGACAAATTTTTTTGCAGCTACATCAGGTTTCATTAAAAAAGGCATAGGAAATTTATTTAGTCTAGTCATTGGGGTTTTGATATAGCCAGGGGAAATAGTTACAACTGTTAGATTATATTCCTTTAATTCTATTCTTAAGCTTTCAAGATAGTTAGTGACAGCTGCTTTGGAGGCACTATACGCGCCTGCACCAGGAAGACCCCTCACACCCGCAATACTTGATATACCTACCAAACTTCCATGCTTAATGCTTTTCATTGGTAAAATAAATGGCTGAAAGGTATTCATCATTCCAATTAAATTGATTTCTAGGATGGCTTTAAATGTATCCATATCTGATTCAATTTCGGTTAAGGTTCCAGAGCTAACGCCTGCACTTGATATTACTATATCGGGAGGCCCATAGAGCTCAACAAAATTCTGGGCAATATCGCGTAAAGTTTCATTATCTCTAACATCAGCAATATATATAGCAACTTCTGTATTTAAGTTTTTTTTTTGAGATAGAAGTATATCTCTACGACGAGAAACCAGACCTAATATCGCGCCCTTATTAGCATATTCGGTTGCAAGAGCTTGACCAATTCCGCTAGAGGCCCCAGTTATAAAAACTTTTATCGCTGACATTTAAAAAACCTTGTTTAATCATTAATCTTGAGCCGATATTTATAATCGGTTGTTGCTGATAATTGTATAAAAAAGCTTTATTTTTCCAAAATAGATCATAAATGAATATGGGTAAAATTTATTCCCAGAATTTCCAATTATATTTTTTTGATTCAATTTTTTTTTGACCTTCAGAGTCTAACTTTTCTTCATAGGGAACACATGGTCTTCCGCCTGATTTTTTAAAGGCACAAGCTTTAACCATTGGCTTTTTTTCGTCAATAAGCGACTCTACAGCGTTCTGAAGTGAAGCGTTCCCATTCGTAAGACAATAGCTATCCAGCCAGCTTGAAGTATCATTTTGCTTTATATCCTTGAGAACACCTTGTGGATGCTTACCTGTATATTGATATTTGTTATATGCCGAAACAAAACCTTCGAACCAGTGCAAGGTAAGTTTTTCTGACTTATCTTGACGCACTTTAATCCATTCATTACACGTAGAGGCAACTGAACCTAGTTCTCCTGCATCAGCAAAACGACTAGATACCAAAACGAAAAAAACAATAATAAAAATATATTTCATAAAAATCTCCTGTAAGCTTTATTTAAGAACATAAAATATTATACTTAATAAATATTACTCTTCCGGTATAGAATTCAACATCGCTTTAAAGTAACTAGCTGGTATGATGATTTGATCGCTTCTTTTACCTTTTATGGTTATACCTAAACCTGAAACTGAACCATCAAAAAAATAGAGAAAACTCAGCGGTATAGCTAACTTTTCTTCGTATAGGCAAACTTCTTCAGAGCAAGATATATTATTTTTTGAGAGTACAGAAATAGGGAGATTTTTATTTCCTTGTGCATTTACGGCCGTTTTGTATGATCGCCAATCTTTATCCTTATAATAGGCACTAATAAAAACTGTATAATGATCTGCACCGTTTAGGTCGACTACACGCATAAGATAGATATCGGAAAAGTTCTTAGATAGCTTTTCATCCGAAAGTGCAAAATTTGGACCATAAGTTAGCTCGCCATATTCAGTATCTTGTCGAATTTCTATATGAGTGCTTATGCTTTCTTCTGAGCTCCAATCAATAGGCTTTTTGCTTTGATTTTTTGAAGTGATTTGAAAGATCAATACAGCAGATATCACAAGAGCAAGAATGTAAAAAACAATTTTCATTTTGGAGTCTCCATAAAAATTTTTCATAAATATATCAGGTTTTATAGTGGTAGTCCCTATACTCTTAGGGGTAATTTATCTAAATTCATGTGATAATATATATTTTTCAAATATCCATAATATTATTGGTTTAATATGACAGAAAATATAGCTCATCCTCCAAAATATATTATTGAAACTTTTCCTGTTGGAGTTCTTCAATGTAATTGCACTATTATAGGAGATTCTGTCACTAAACTTGCTTTAGTTGTTGATCCCGGTGGGGATGCTGACCATATATTAGATAAATTAGATGAATTGAGCCTTAAATGTATAGGTATCATTCATACACATGCCCATTTCGACCACATACTTGCTGCTGGAGAGATCAAAAAAGCAACAGGAGCACCAATTTATCTTAACGAAGATGATTTTCAGCTCTGGAAGGGGTTGGAGCAACAATGTGCTATGTTTGGTTACCCAAGTGAAGTAAAGCTCCCTGATCCAGATTATTATATAAAAGATGACCATGATTTAGATTGTTGCGGAGGAATTGCAATACATACACCCGGACATACCCCTGGATCTACCAGTTTTTGGTTTGAAGAAAGCAATCTTTTAATCGCTGGTGACACACTTTTTAAGGGCGGAGTCGGTAGAACAGATTTTCCAGGTGGAGATTTTAACAAAATACAAACTTCAATACGCGAGCGAATCTATACGCTTAACGAGGATGCTGTTGTTATAACTGGACATGGGCAAGCGACAACGATATCAGACGAAAAAAATAACAATAAGTTTGTTAGACCATAAAATAAGATATAAAAGAAATATTGTTTTTAGGATACCATCAATTATATAAACTAATCGGACTATATAATGAAAGAAAAGATTTTGATAATGCTAGATTTGCAAGATGCCATGAATAGTAAAGTCAATAGCGATTGGGTAAACCAAAATTTTTCTTGGTATCGTGCAATCTGGGTGGAAAGTGCAGAGTTGCTTGATCATTATGGTTGGAAGTGGTGGAAAAAACAAACGCCGGATGCCGAACAGGTTAAATTAGAGTTAGTTGATATATGGCATTTTGGTCTGAGCATATTGTTACTTGAGTCTAAAGGCAGAAAAAAAATTGCATCTGATTTAGCCAATCAGCTATCGAGTGTTAAGACATCCGGTGATTTTCGTTCTGATCTTGAGGCATTTACTTTTAATACATTGAAAGAAAAGAGTTTTGATATCAAAGGTTTCGTGGCGTTGATGAATGGCATTGATTTAACTTTCGAAGATTTGTATGTGAGCTACATTGGAAAAAATGTATTAAACTTCTTCCGACAGGATAACGGATATCAGAATGGCACTTACAAAAAATTATGGTCTGGAAAGGAAGATAACGAGCATTTGGTCGAGTTAGTAGAATACTTAGATACTAACAGTAATAGCTTTAAGGACAATTTATACAATGCCTTAGAATCGCGATATAGCGAGGCAGGTTATAAGTGAATTCAATTACACATCCCACCTTAAAACACTCTAGAAAAAAAATCCTTAAATTCAATAAGCTTCATAGAAGATTACGGCGTAATGTCGGCAATGCCATTGCAGATTATTCTATGATAAATGATGGAGATAAGATTATGGTTTGTCTTTCCGGTGGGAAAGACTCGTATTGTATGTTAGATCTAATGCTACATCTTAAAAGAACGGCACCGATCAACTTTGAGATCATTGTTGTAAATTTGGATCAAAAGCAACCAGAGTTTCCAGAAGCGGTTCTCCCCAGATATCTCTCTAGTCTTGGTATCCCTTTCCATATATTAGAAAAAGATACCTACAGTGTGGTTGTTGATTTAATTCCTGATGGAAAAACATATTGTAGCTTATGTTCACGTATGAGGAGGGGTACACTTTATGAATTTGCCAAAAAGATTGATGCTAATAAAATTGCATTGGGGCATCATCGGGATGATATTATTGAAACATTATTTTTGAATATGTTTTATGGTGGTAAATTAAAGGCAATGCCACCAAAACTTCTGAGTGACGATAAGAAAAATATCGTCATTCGCCCACTAGCCTATTGCAAAGAGACTGATTTAGCAGAATATTCAAATAAAATGGAATTTCCTATTATTCCATGTAACTTATGTGGATCTCAAGATAATCTGCAGAGAAAAGTTATTAAGGATATGCTTCAAGGCTGGGAAAAAAACAACCCAGGAAGACTGGAAAGTATTTTCTCTGCAATAAAAAATATATCACCATCCCAACTTGCAGATATAGACTTGTTCAGTTTTAAGGATATAAAAAAAGATACAGAAAGTTATATAAATTAGATAGATAACTGGTAATTTTTAAAGCTGCTCCATTCCTTTAATTGCTTACCTTTTTTGATATATAGTTTTTTGTAATTCTTTCTTTTGTTAAAATTATATAAATTCTATATCTACTAACCTAAAATTAGGAAATTAAATTAATCAGATACAATTAAATATAATCAAACTTGGCTGTATATATGACTTATGAGGTTCTTGCTCGAAAATGGCGACCGCGAATTTTTTCTGAAATGGCTGGACAGAACGATGCTCTGCAGGCCCTGGTAAACGCCCTTGATCAAAATCGCCTTCATCATGCTTATCTCTTTTCAGGCACTCGCGGTGTTGGAAAAACCTCAATCGCTAGAATCTTGGCGAAATCAATTAACTGTGAACAGGGTGTGAGCTCAATACCATGTGGTAAATGTAATGCTTGTGTGTCTATAGCTGAAGGAAGATTTCTAGATCTTATTGAGGTGGATGCAGCATCGAAAACTAAGGTTGACGATACAAGAGAGCTTCTAGAAAATGTTCAATACTCACCATCTATTGGGAGATATAAGGTATATCTAATAGACGAAGTGCATATGCTCTCTAAACACAGTTTCAATGCTTTGTTGAAAACTCTCGAAGAGCCACCAGCCCATGTGAAGTTTTTGTTGGCTACTACGGATCCTCAAAAACTTCCAGTTACAGTTTTATCTCGCTGTTTGCAGTTTAATCTCAAAAATATCAGCCCCGAAGTAATTGTTGAACACTTAAAGCATATTCTGGATAAAGAAGAAATTAAATTTGAGGAATCTGGTCTTTGGTTTTTAGCTAAAGCTGCGAATGGAAGTATGCGAGATGCATTAAGTTTGACTGATCAGGCAATTTCTTATTGCCCTTCTGAGCTGAAAAAAATAGATATATGTAATATGCTTGGGTCTGTCGATCGCACTATAGTTAACGATTTAGCGGTGGGATTGATTGATCATGATGGTGCAGCAGTGATGAGCGCTATAAATAAATTTTCAGAATTTTCGCCTGACTATAGCAACGTGCTCAGTGATCTTCTTTCCTTGTTCCATAAGGTTGCTATTGCTCAAACAATTCCTGAAGCAATAACAAATAGTGAGGGTGATAAAGAATTCATATTAGATATTGCAAAAAAAATCCCTGCCGAAGATACTCAGTTATTCTACCAAACAGCTTTATTGGGGCGACGGGATTTAGGATTAGCGCCTGAGCCCAGGATAGGATTCGAAATGATATTGCTTAGAATGCTTGCTTTTTATCCAGATCATTCAGATTCAGCTGAGCGACCAAAAAATTTAGAAAATAAGACTAAAATTGATAATAACTCAAATATAAAACTTAAGTTGGCTAACAAAGAAGAAAAAACCATCGATGTTTTCAAAAGTCCCCCTAGCTCAGGATCACCTGTTAAGAAAGAAAAAACAATAACAAATACTAAGAAGGTCGCTCTTAAAAACGCATCTGCTGAAAATTGGTATGAGATATATAGCGCTCTAAGAGTAAACGGCGTCTTAAAAAATATATCTAGTAATCTTACTTTGTTTGATAAAGAGGGAGTAAATCTCTTATTTGTATTGGATGAGACAGAAAGCGCATTTTATGATGCCTCCCACGATAAGAAACTTTCAGATGAATTATCAGCATATTTTGGAACTACTATTGTTGCCAAAATAGAGGTGGGTGCTGTTAGTTCCGAGACTCCAAAAAAACGTTTGCTTAGATTACAGGAAGAAAGGAATGCTGAAGCTACTGAAAATCTAAATTCTGATCCTAATATAAACGAAATTAAAACTATATTTGATGGTGTTCTTCTAAAAAATACTATTAAATCTATAGATTAAAATTATGGTAAATATATGAATATTAACGATTTAATGAAAAAAGCTGAAGGCCTGCAAAAAAAAATGGATGAGATGCAGAAAGAAGCTGAAAAAAATATAGTGATTGGCGAGTCTGGTGCTGGAATGATTAGAGTTAACATGAATGGAAAGCACAGCGTTAGCGGGCTAAAAATAGACTCTAGTCTTCTTTCGGAGGAAAAGGAGTTACTTGAAGATTTAATTATTGCAGCAATAAATGATGCAGTCATCAAGGTCGATAAGGCTCAAAAAGACCGAGTTACTGACTTAACGGGTGGTATCGAAATGCCCCCTGGGTTTAAAATGCCTTTTTAGTTTTTTGTTAAATTTTTATTTATAAAAAATGAACTAAACCGGAGTGATAAATTGTTTGGTCGAGTTATTGATGAACTTGTAGCTAGCCTTAGGTGCCTTCCCGGTGTTGGTCCTAAATCTGCTCAGAGAATGGCATTACATCTCTTAGAGAGAGATAGAGATGCTGCATATCGTCTTTCTGCTTCATTGGAGCTCGCGGCAAAAGAAATTGGTAGATGCAAGTTATGTCGGACACTTACAGAAACAGAAATCTGCGTTATTTGTAGTAATCCACGTCGTCAGTCTAACCAACTTTGTGTAATAGAAACTCCTTCAGATATGCTTGCTATAGAGCAAAGTGGGACTTATCAAGGCCGATATTTTGTGCTTCTTGGCCATTTATCGCCTATTGATGGGATTGGTCCTGAAGAAATAGGGATAGATCAACTCATCGAAAGATTGCTAGAAGATAATATACAAGAGCTCATACTAGCTACAAATCTAACTATTGAGGGCGAGGCAACTGCTCACTATATTAGTGAAAGAGCAAAAGACAAGGAAGTAATTGTAAGTCGTATTGCTCATGGTGTACCAATGGGAGGGGAATTGGAGTATGTTGATGGAAGCACTCTGTCTCACGCATTTAGTAGCCGAAAGAAAATTTAATGTATGATTTAGGCCATACTGATATATCAAGATCAATCATTGTTGATGATTCCTCGAAATTGCAGGATTGTATCCAGCAGGTGGGGATGTCTAAAACTATCGCTATAGATACTGAGTTTATAAGAACTAATACTTTTTTTCCTATACTGGCGTTAGTTCAGATCTTTGATGGTAAAAATTGTTGGCTTATTGATCCCACCTGTATTAATGACTTGTCTCCACTAAAAGGTTTATTGATAAATGATCGGATTCTTAAAGTCTTTCATTCATGTTCTGAGGATATAGAAGTTTTGAGTAATAGCTTCGGTTGTTGCCCTCAACCAATTTTTGATACGCAAGTTGCTGCTGCACTATCCGGTTTCGGATTTTCCATAGGATATGCATCATTAGCTGACAAGATATTAGGAGTTCATGTTGATAAGGGTGAAACGAGATCTAATTGGCTTATGCGCCCATTAAGCAAGTCACAGTTAGGATACGCAGCACTAGATGTCATTCATTTACTCCCAATTTATATCGAGATTGAAAAAAGATTAATACAATTGGGTCGTAAGGATTGGATTGACGAGGAAATGTCTAGATTGGTTAAGGAATCTTCAATAAAAGAGGAACCAAACCAATATTTCCGTAGAGTTAAAGGGGCCGGGAGGTTAGGTTTGGATGAGCTTTCCACCCTTCAAATGATTTGTGAATGGCGCGAAAAAGAAGCAAAAATTAAAGATAAACCTAGAAGCCGAATTTTGAGTGATAGAACTATCATCGAGCTTGTTTCTAAAACACCTAAATCAAAAAAAGAGCTCTTTGAAATTGAGGGAATGCATCCAATTTTAGTAAAAAAATATTCAGGAAAATTGTTAGATTTAATTCAAGACGGTTTGGCTGTACCAAAAAACAAGCGGCCCAAACCAATAGCTGAGCCATTACCTAGACATGCAGGAAGTTTAATAAAAAAACTTATGAAAATTGTTAATATACAAGCCGAGTCACTAGATCTTGCGCCAGAGATATTAGCAAGACGAAGAGATATTGAGTATTTAGTTCGAAGTATAACAGCTGATGGTTGCACAAAATTACCAGAAAAAATAGCAAAAGGGTGGCGTTACAATGTTATAGGCTTGCCTCTTTTGGCCTCTTCAAGTGATTTAGTTTAACCTTTTTTTACAAAATAATTATTTGTAGGAAATTATAATGGGCAAAATTTGTAATATATATAAAAGCTCTAAAGAAAAAGAGATGTATCTGTATGTTGAAAAAAAAGATGATTTCTCAATTATCCCTGAAGAGCTTCTAAAAAGATTTGGAGAGCCGATTTTTGTCATGAAAATCGCTATATCAGAGGACATGAAACTTGCTCGAGTCGATCCTAATGATGTCCTAAAAATGATAAAAGAAAAAAATTTTTTTTTACAGATGCCTCCCATTGAGAACTTTGAATTGACTTCACTGCATAGAAAAAACAGTAAATTTTAAGCAGCATTATAGATATTTTTGGATGAATTACCGATGAGTCTGTCACAATCTGAGATATTAGATATACAGGATAAAATCACCAATGCTCAAAGCTTAGATCGATGCTACCTGATACGAGAGCTAAAAAAGTTGACACGAGAGCTGAAAAAGATTCAGCGCTCTAAAAGCGAAAGACAAAAATATCATGATCGATTAGAACTTTTTACAAAAAAACTCAACCAATCTTGTCATAAAACAGAAATACGTCTCTCAAGAATACCTACTATTGATTACCTCGAAAATCTGCCTATTTCTAGTCGACGTAATGAAATAAAAAAAGCTATTTCAAGCAATCAGATTGTTATTATCGCTGGAGAAACAGGCTCAGGGAAGACAACCCAATTACCAAAAATTTGTCTTGATCTAGGTCGTGGTTCAAGAGGTATCATCGGCCACACTCAGCCAAGACGAATTGCTGCAAGAGCCGTTGCTTTTAGAATCGCAGAAGAGCTAGGTCAGATAATTGGACAGGGAATAGGGTACCAGGTCCGTTTTCGTGATGAAACTAGCTCAAAAACATTTATAAAACTGATGACCGACG
>NYXF01000054.1 GCA_002685455.1 Porticoccus sp.
CCTCAAATCTTGAAAAAGATAATATTTTTGCATCAGAATCTTTAGTTAGATCATTTATAGTAATATCTGGATTTTTTACAAACGGTTGATTGATTAAACTGGATTCTGAGAGAAACTTACTTATTCTCCCATTGATCATCTTTTCAATGATCTCGTCCGATTTACCACTTTCTTTGGCTTGGGCAATAAAAATTTCTTTTTCCTTTTCTACCAAATGATCAGGCATATCTTCGGGCCTAACAACTTGAGGGTTAGAAGCTGCAATATGCATTGCAATATCTTTAGCTACCTCAGGATTACCGTTCTCCAAAGCAACCAAAACACCAATACGTTTATTGCTATGAATATAGGCTCCTACGACTGGGGCTTTAAGAGTTTCTGCTCTACGAATACTTATATTTTCACCTATCTTTTGTACTAAAGCTTCTCGAGCACTCTCCATATCGAGTAAAAGCTCATCGAAAACAAATTTATCAGCGAAAAAGGCTTTGTCAACAGAATCTTCAGTAAAGCTAACAAATAAGTCGTCACGTGCAGCAAAATCTGTTTCTGTGTTTACCTCAATCATAACTCCATAGGTATTATCTTCGGAGGTCTTTAATGCAATAACTCCATCAGCGGCTATTCTACCAGCTTTTTTTGCAGCCTTAATTCCACTGGATTTGCGAAGATCATCAATTGCTTTATTTATGTCACCATTAGTGGCTATCAGGGCTCTTTTACATTCCATCATTCCAAGACCAGTCCGGTCACGTAAATCTTTAATCATAGCTGTAGATAAATTTGCCATCTTCTTTTCCTTAAATTTCAATTTTAACTCCAAAAAAAGGGGCCGTGCCCCTTTTTTTGTGGCATCGCCACATTAGATTTTTTTATAAAAAAATACTATTCAGACGAACTTCCCTCTGGTGCGCTGCTATTGTTTTCGTCATCTAATTTTTTAGTTTTAGCCGCTGTTTTTACCGACTTAGTCTTAGCGGCTACTTTTGTGGTTTTTGAGACATCCTTAGTTTTAGCTTTTGACTTTGGTTTAGCTTTTTCTTTAACTGCAGCTTTTTCCTTAACTGCAGCTTTTTCCTTAACTGCAGCTTTTTCCTNAACTACAGCNTTTTCTTNAACTACAGCTTTTTCTTCAACTACAGCTTTTTCTTCAACTACAGCTTTTTCTTCAACTACAGCTTTTTCTTTAACAACAACTTTTACTTCAGCTTTTTCTTTTGTGTTTTCTGTAACTTCTACAAATTCATCTTTTGCAGTAACCTTATTAGCTTCTAGCTTACCTTCCAATATGGCGTCAGCTATAGCAGAACAAAATAAACTAATCGACCGTATCGCGTCATCATTACCTGGAATCACATGGTCGACACCATCTGGATCACTATTAGTATCAACGATACCAATAACTGGTATACCAAGCTTGTTAGCCTCTTTAACAGCAATACGCTCATAATCAACATCAACTACAAAAAGCATATCAGGGAGGCCGCCCATATCTTTAATGCCGCCTATGGAATTATTAAGCTTTGACATCAACCGAGTTCTCATCAAAGCTTCTTTTTTTGTGAGTCTATCAAATGTTCCATCTTGACTTTGCTCCTCTAACTCGCGGAAACGCTTTATAGAGGCACGTATTGTTTTATAATTTGTGAGCATACCACCCAGCCAACGATGGCTGACAAAAGGCATCCCTGCTCGAGAAGCATTTTCAACTATCGCTTTTTGTGCAGCGCGTTTTGTTCCAACAAAAAGAACCTTGTTATTATTAGAACCGATTTTGTGGACAATTTTCAAAACTTCGTTAAAAACTGGGAGGGTATGATCTAAATTTAGAATATGTATCTTGTTGCGTGATCCAAAAATGAACTTGTCCATCTTCGGATTCCAGTAGCGGGTTTGGTGGCCAAAATGAACACCAGCCTGCAACATTTGTTTCATGCTTACAGTTATCATGTAAATTCCTTTAATTAGGGTTAGTCTTCCATATATCCCACAATTCAACCCGTCGTATATTGGGCACCCTGAAATGTGTGTCGACATATGTGTATCATTAGCTATAAATCACAATTTAAGCGCCAAGCTTTATAACACAACTAAGTTAGTTTGTGAACGAAAATTCGATTAATGATAATTAACTAAGCCGACCTCATCGTACAGTTTAAGTTATTAGATATTAAATAGAACCAAATGTGTCGTTTTAGAAATTTGTTCTGATATTCAGCTTATTATTCTATTAGAAATCACAATCCTGTATAATATTGATAAAAAAATTTTTGGTGATCAAAATGCCTGTACACATTAAAAATCCAAAGGAGCTCAATAAAATGCGGGTTGCCGGAAAGCTTGCTGCGGAGGTTCTTGAAATGATTGAGCCACATATTTTAAACGGTGTTTCAACAGAAGAGCTTAATACGGTTTGCCATAACTTTATAGTCAACGAACAAAAAGCTATCCCCGCTCCTCTTAATTATAAGGGTTTTCCCAAATCTATATGTACATCTGTAAATCAAGTAGTTTGTCATGGCATACCAACGGAACGAAAGATTCTTAAAAACGGTGATATTTTGAATATAGATATCACTGTAATTAAAGATGGTTACTTTGGAGACACGAGTAAAATGTTTTTTGTAGGTAAAGCGACTAGTCATGCAAAANGGTTAGTAGATGTTTGTCAAGAAAGCTTATATAAAGCTATATCGATTGTTAGACCCGGTGTACGCCTAGGAGATATAGGCTGTATCATCCAAAATCATGTTGAAGCGAACCACTATAGTGTAGTTAGGGACTATTGTGGGCATGGAATTGGCACTGAATTTCATCAAGATCCACAGGTTCTTCATTACGGCCAAGCTAATACAGGATTTGAGTTAAAAGAGGGCATGACATTTACAATTGAACCAATGATAAATGCAGGAAAATATCAAACTAAGATCAAGCGAGATGGGTGGACTGTAGAGACTTTAGATGGCAGGCTGTCTGCTCAATGGGAGCATACACTTGCTGTGACTTGTGACGGTGTTGAAGTCCTCACTGCGAGAAATGAAGAGTCTTTCTGATGTCCATAAAACCAAAAAAATCANTACATAAATTAAAATTTTTNAATGAGCAAAGATTTGCTAACGAGCTTGTTGATGGAAATGCTATTGAAATTTTTAAAAATGCAATAAATGAGGCTGAAAGCAACTTTGAAAAAAGATTCAATAATGATGAAAAGACGGGAGATCTATTAGAAGAGAAAAGTTTATTTATTGATATGATTTTAAAGCATGCTTGGAATAAGTTCAGGTGGAATAAGACAGTTGCTCTCCTTGCTGTTGGTGGCTATGGAAGAGGGGAGCTCCATCCGCAATCAGATATAGACCTAATGATTTTAATCAGCTCAGGTAGAATAAATTCTCATAAGGAAAATATAGAGGGCTTTTTAGCTTTTTTATGGGATATACAATTGAAGATAGGACATAGTGTTCGATCGATTTCTGATTGCTTTAAAGCTGCAAAAAACGATGTGACTATTGCAACCAACATTATGGAGACTAGAACTATATGTGGCGAAGATATTGTTCGACGCAAAATGCTAAAAAAAATAAGCTCAAATAGAATATGGCCTTTCAAATTATGGCCATCTAATAAATTTTTCGAGGCTAAAGTTCTGGAGCAAAATAAACGTCATGCCAAGCATGGAAATACTGAATATAATTTGGAGCCGAATATTAAGGAAGCTCCTGGTGGCTTAAGAGACATACAGACCATAAACTGGGTGGCGAAAAGACATTTTGGGGTGGACTCACTAGAAGAGTTAATTGGTGATGAATTTATTACTCCTGAAGAATACCTTCAACTAAAAAGAAATGAAGCTTTTCTCTGGAAAGTTCGCTTTGCCCTTCACCTTATTGTGGGCAGACCAGAAGAGAGACTTTTATTCGACCATCAACGTAAAATTGCTAAAATGTTTGGATACAAAGATGGAGAAAAACGCATGGGTGTCGAGCAATTCATGCAGCATTACTATCAGGTAGTCTTATCAATCCGGGAATTAACTGATACCTTATTTCAGTGTTTCAATGAGAAAATTTTTCCCGGTGACAATGGCGGGAAAATAGATATATTAAATGAACGTTTTTTAATTAAAAACTCTTACATAGAAACTACTAATAATCATGTGTTTGCCAGAAATCCATCTGCGCTTATTGAGATTTTTTGTCTTATAGCAGAAAATAAAAAAATAACAGGTATTCGAGCAACTACTATCAGGCAAATACGCCAATACCGAAAATTAATTGATGAACCATTTCGTAATTCTTCTGATAATAAAGCACTATTTTTGCGTTTGTTGCGCTCCCCATACAATATGACAACTCAACTTCAACGCATGACGAGGTATGGAATACTTGGCAGATATTTACCAGAATTCGGTGCAATTATTGGACAAACTCAACATGATTTATTTCATCAATATCCTGTGGATGCGCATACATTGCAATTGATTAAAAATATGCGTTCATTCGATAAACCTGAAGAGGCCCACAGGTTTCCTATGACTGCATATGTATATAAAAATCTACCAAAACCTGAATTAGCTTTCATTGCAGGTCTTTATCACGACATTGGCAAAGGGAGGGGAGGAGATCATTCTGTTTTAGGGGCCGTAGATGCCTCTAATTTTTGTATACGTCATAATATATCAAAGCCAGAATCAGCCTTAATTGCATGGCTTGTTGAAAATCATCTGTTGATGTCAAGTACATCGCAAAGATCTGATATTTCTGACCCAGTAGTGATACATAAGTTTGCTAAAATAATTGGCACTCAAATTAAACTAGATTATTTATTAGTATTAACTGTTGCAGATATCATAGCTACCAATCCTAACCTATGGAACAATTGGAGAGCATCGCTAATGCGACAGCTCTATACTAGAACAAAAAAAGCTTTAAACCGTGGCCTAGAAAATCCAGAAAGTCGAAAAAAATGGGTTCAAAATACCAAAGAAGAAGCAATTAGGAGAATCATTGGAATATCTAGAGCTGATGTAGAAAAATTATGGCTTGGTCTCGATGACGATTTCTTTCTGCGAGAAAGTGCAAACGATATTGTTCGGTACACAGAAGCTATATTAAAAAATAACAAGGAAGATGCCCCTGTTATACTTATAAAGGATAAAGGGCTGGGGACACCGATCGCTACACAAATTTTTGTAGGCACTAGGGGTTTTTATAAAGTTTTTCCTATAATTGCAGCAACACTTGATAAGCTTCAACTAAGAATTCTTGATGCAAGTCTACACACAACTCTTCGCAACACAAAAAATAAAAAAATTAAGGAAGCTGCGTTTGATATCTTCTATGTTGTAAATAATGACGCTGAACCTTTTGGGAAAAATCTTAAGATTGTTACTCAAATTGAAGTTGCCTTAAAGAAAGCTTTTCGTGATCCGAAGCAGTCTAATTTTGGTGTGAACAGAAGAGTTCCACAAAATCTTAAGCAATTTAGCACAACAACTAAAGTAAATATTAGTAGTGATATTAATGGAGCATCAACTATTCTTGAGGTAATAACACCAGATAGGCCTGGTTTACTATTATATATAGGNCAAATTTTTACGAAATTTCAAATTCAGTTGATAAGTGCAAAAATTTCAACCTTGGGAGAGAGAGTTGAAGATGTTTTTCATATTGTAGATGACCATTATAAACCGCTGAGAGATCCTACTCTTTGCCTTCAATTAGAACGAGCTATATGTGATGAGCTTGATGCAAGAGTAATGGATCAAATAGAAGGTGCACCACTCGAGAAAATGAGCCTTTGGAATTAAAATACTTATAGAAGCTAAACTATGAATCCTGATCTCGCGCAATTAAAAAAATATCCCTTTGAAAGACTATCCGAGCTTTTCTCTGGGCTTGAGCCACCAAAATTTCTCAAAAATATCCCTTTATCAATAGGAGAACCGAAGCATTCTCCACCTGAATTTGTTGCTGAAGTGATTAATTCTTCAATGGATAAGCTCTCTGTTTACCCAAGTACAAAAGGAACTTTAGAGCTAAGATCAACAATCGCTTGCTGGCTAAAGACGCGTTTTAACCTACACTATATAGATCCAGAATCACAAGTCTTGCCTGTGAACGGAACACGGGAGGCCCTTTTTTCTTTCGCTCAATCAACTATTAATAGATCAGCTGATCCACTTATTTTGATGCCAAACCCTTTTTATCAGATCTATGAGGGAGCAGCTATACTATCTGGAGCTAATATACACTTCCTTAATTGTGATCATAAAACTGGGTTCTTAGCCGATTTCAATTCAGTTGCAGAAAAAACATGGGAGTCATGTCAGCTGATATATATATGCTCCCCTGGAAACCCTAATGGGGCTGTGCTTAGCTTAGATAAAATGCAAGAACTTATAATATTAGCCGATAGATATGACTTCATAATAGCAAGTGACGAGTGCTATTCTGAAATATATTATGATGAAAAAAAACCACCCACTGGGCTCCTTGAAGCGTCCTCCATGATGAATCGCCATGATTACAGCAGGTGCGTAGTGTTTCATAGCTTGTCAAAACGCTCTAACTTACCTGGACTGAGATCAGGTTTTGTTGCTGGTGATGAAAAAATCCTCGAGCAATTTTTATGCTACAGGACATATCACGGCTGTGCTATGCCGCTAAGTTCACAACTCGCTAGTATTTCAGTATGGAATGATGAAAAACATGTGAGAGAAAACAGGATGAAATATCGAGAAAAATTCAATATTTTTAAGGATATTTTAGGAGATATTTTACCTCATGATATTCCAGATGGAGGCTTTTATCTCTGGGCAAATATCTCATCAGCTGAATTAGGTAGTGATGAAGATTTCTGTAAAAATTTATATTTGAAACAGAATATTACCGTGCTGCCTGGACGATATCTGGGCCGGATATCACAAAATAAAAACCCAGGAGAAAATTATGTAAGGATGGCACTCGTAGCTCCAGTTGATGAATGTAGGGAGGCGGCAGAGAGAATAAAACAATTTATTATGTCTTCCAGAAAAGAATTATAATGCTAAAAAAACAAAGGGCATCTTATATCCTAACTAAACTCAATCAAATGTATCCATCTATACCTATTCCCTTAATCCATTCGGATGTATATACATTACTTGTTGCAGTACTTCTCTCTGCTCAGTGTACAGATTCTCGTGTTAACCAAATCACACCGAAACTTTTTAAATTAGCAAACAATCCAAAAGATATGTCTAAAATTCCAGTCCAGACTATTTATGATATCGTTCGTCCTTGCGGTCTTGCTCCAAAAAAATCTAAGGCCATTCATGACCTTTCAAATATTCTTGTAGACAAGTATTGTGGTGAAGTTCCGGAGAGCATTGAACTACTGGAAACTCTTCCTGGTGTTGGTCACAAAACAGCTAGTGTGGTTATGTCGCAAGGTTACGGCCATCCTGCTTTTCCTGTTGATACTCACATACATAGACTTGCACAAAGATGGGGTCTTACGGACGGGAAGAACGTAGCTAAAACAGAAAGGGATCTGAAAAAAATTTTTCCCAAATATAGTTGGAATAAACTTCATCTTCAATTTATTTATTTCGGCAGGGAATTCTGTTCAGCATGGAATTGTGATGGTACTATTTGCCAAATCTGTACCTCGTTATACCCTAATAGAAAAAAACCGCTTAAGACAAGAAAAGCATGATATCAAAAATTAAATAATTCATATTTATAAAGTTTCAAATTTTTTTGGATAATTGTCTGTAGTGTAAAAATTTTTGGAAAGTAGTCTCCAATGGATTTATAATTCTTAAATAATTCTTATGCTGGTTCAAATCAATATGGCAATAATTAAAATGTATGGTATCAAAAATTGTGACGCTGTGCGCAAAGCAGAAAAGTGGTTGAAATATCAAGATATTGCTTATTCTTTTCATAACATACGAAGTGAAAAAATTAATAAAGCAATATTTGATAGTTGGCTTATCCCACATAAATTTGAAACTATTATTAATAAAAAAAGTGCAACATGGAGAGGGCTTCCAAAAGAAACGCGTAGAAAATGGCTAGAATCTCAAAACACCGAACTGTTGTTAGAGCTACCAACAACAATAAAGAGACCTATACTAGACGTTGACGGTATAATTTATGTTGGATTCACAGCTAATAAATACAAAGCTATTTTTTCTTAAAAAATTTAAAAAGAAATAGGTAATTTTCACCGAGGATATAAACACAATGAAAGTATTTAGTCTCGCCCTGGGTGTTGGCACACAAAATAAAGATGGTTGCTGGTTAGAAGTATTTTATCCGGATCCACTTTTACATCCTAGTGATAAGATATTGGTCGAATTAAAAAGATTGCTCAATTATGATGGTGGGAATCATTTTTTTACATTAGATGCTCTTTTGCTAAAAAAGCTCTCTAAAGCATTTTCTAGTATGCGGGAAGATAGGTTATCTTCTGTTTGTGAAAGCCTCGTGTGTTCAAAAAAACCACCACTAATCACGATATTGGAGAACGACACTGAGCCTAAAACTATCCAAGAGGGTTATCTGAAGCTTCATTTACTCTCATACAGGCTCGTAAAACCAAATAATATAAACCTTAATGGATTGTTCGGTATTTTACCGAATGTTGCATGGACAAACGAAGGTGCTATTGACATCAAAGAACTTGCTAATCGTCAACTTGAGGCACGCCTAAATAATCTAACTTTATCAGTGAACAGTATCGATAAGTTTCCAAAAATGGTTGATTATGTCGTCCCATCAGGTGTCAGAATTGCAGATACAGCTAGGGTTAGACTGGGTGCTTATATTGGTGAGGGAACTACGATAATGCATGAGGGATTTGTAAATTTCAATGCGGGGACTGAATGTACAAGTATGATTGAAGGCCGCGTATCCCAGGGCGTATTTATCAAAAAAGGCTCAGATTTAGGTGGGGGAAGCTCAACTATGGGCACCTTATCTGGCGGTGGGGAAATTATTATAACTATTGGTAGAAAATGTTTGTTAGGCGCAAATTCTGGACTTGGTATTCCGTTAGGTGATTGCTGTACAATTGAAGCAGGCCTCTACATAACTGCAGGCACAAAAGTTAAGCTAATAGATAATAACGGAGAGTTAATAGCGCATACTAAAGCTCGAAATTTAGCAAATAAAGATAATCTTTTGTTTAGACGTAATTCCAAAACTGGGGCTGTCGAATGCCTAACTAACAATTCAGCAGTTGAGTTAAACGATACTTTGCATGATGGAAACTAAATACATTATCAAAAATAAATTAAATTAAATTTAAGGTCTTAGCTTATGCAAACGTCATCAAAATCTTTATCTGAAACTACACAACTAGCTTGTGATCTAATAAAACTTAGATCTGTTACACCAGAGGATGCCGGCTGCCAAGAATTAATGTTGCGGCGTTTAGAGTCGTCAGGCTTCAGAATTCAAAGGCTCCCTAAGGACGATGTGAAGAACTTCTGGGCGGTTCATGGAAGTAAGGGGCCAACACTTTGTTTCGCTGGTCACACAGACGTTGTGCCTACGGGTGACGAAAAAATTTGGGTACGACCACCCTTTGAACCAACTTTAGACGGAGATTGTCTTTATGGTCGTGGTGCAGCAGATATGAAAGGTTCTCTCGCTGCAATGATAACTGCAACTGAAAGATTTATATCTACTAACCAAAATCATAAAGGTAGGATTGCTTTTCTTATAACAAGCGATGAGGAGGGGCCAGCACGAAACGGGACAATAAAAGTAATTGAATGGCTCAAGAATCAAAAAGAAGTCCCAGAGTGGTGCTTAATAGGTGAGCCGTCAAGTACTGATATAACTGGGGATGTCATTAAAAATGGAAGGAGAGGATCACTCAATGGCGAATTGATAGTAAAAGGTACTCAAGGGCATGTTGCTTACCCGCAAATAGCCGTTAATCCCATCCATAAAGTATCTCCGGCACTAGCTGAACTTACCAACGAGCACTGGGATGATGGAAACAAATTTTTCCCAGCAACAACCTTCCAAATATCAAATATTAACGCTGGAACTGGAGCAACTAATGTAATCCCAGGTGAGGCAAAAGTATTATTTAATTTTCGTTTCTCAACTGAAATAAGTGAAGAGGAGATCAAACGAAGAATGGAAAAGATACTACAAAAACACAAAGTAGACTACCGAATTTCTTGGGTCCTAAGTGGTAAACCTTTTATTACTGTCGAAGGAGAGTTAATTGAAGCAGCAAAAAAGAGTATATTAGAGGTAGCAGGCATAACAACAAAGCTATCTACAGAAGGAGGCACATCTGATGGTCGCTTTATTGCTCCCTATGGAAGCCAAGTTGTAGAACTTGGTCCTGTAAATGCCACTATCCATAAAGTCAACGAATTTACAAATATAAAAGAGCTTGATTGTTTGAGTAATATATACCAAAGGATAATAGAAAAGTTGCTTACTTGATACTGAAATCCCAAATCAAAAAAGCTTATGAGGAAATTTTTTTAAGCGAGTAAATATCAAATCTTGTAGATTTCCCTCTCAAAGAAAAACTTGGCTGTTGATCTGATAAAAATTTTGAATGAATAGGTCGCTTCACCACAACACGGTATTTAGCCCTCTCCATAGCTAACGAAAGAAGTGCACCTGAATCCTCGTCTGATCCAATCAGCACTTGAAGCAATTGCATTTCTTTTTTTACTTTACTTGATTTTTCGCGCACTGGAAACATAGGATCAAGATAAATGATGTCAGGTTTAATCATCTTATTAGCTTTATTAAGATAATTTATAGAATCTTCGTTTATGAATTTTATGCGTTCAAATATCTCCTGAAAATTTTTACCTTTGCTCTTTCCTGCTGATCTGGCTCTATCTAAGCCGTCGGCAATCAAGGCAGCCAATATATCATTTCTCTCTAACATTAGAACTTTCGCCCCTAATGAAGCTAAGATAAATCCATCTCTTCCTAACCCAGCTGTCAAATCCATTATATATAGTTTTTTCTTAGAACTTTTTATACCGACTGCTTTCGCAAGATTCTGACTCTTCCCTCCTCCATAAAGACGCCGATGATTTGACGGGCCAGAGATAAAGTTACAGCTTATGGGTCCTGGTGATTTATCCTTTAGGTGGATAATTTCTAATCCACGCTCACTAACTAATAAAGCAAAATCAGATTTTGAACTATTAGATTTATCATACTTGAACAAGGGTAGTTTGAGCTTGGACGACAATATAAGAGCTTGGTCCTCCATCTCACTTAAAAACATTATGCATATAGAGTTAGTTATTTTATTCATACAAAAATTAATATTTAAATTATTTTTAGATTGCATATCAAAAAAACAAACAATACATTTTTTTGAGAGAGATAGATATCTGACTTTGTTACTAACAAAAGCAATGAAGCTTAAAGTTCTTCGACTACTAATCTGCTGATAAATTTTATAAGCTAAAAAAGAAAAAAATTTAATTTAAATTACTTACAGCCGATTTTTTTATAAGTAAAGTTACCCACAAAATCTGTGGATAACTTTGTGTATTGCTTACAAAAAACTCAATGAAATCCACTTGTTTTGGGAGCTAGAGTTAGATTGGTTATTTTTTAATCAACTTAATAAACTCATATATATCAATGACTTAAAAAATTAAATCAAGAAATCAATAACTTAGCAGTATTTTAAAAACAATATATTAAACTTTACAAAAAATTGTGGAAAACCTAGATCGAGAAAATAAAAAAAACTGCAAAAAAACAATCAGTTATGAGCCCTGTATAAGAACCATGTGATAGTATAAATATAATTTATATAGATATAGATTCTATACTAATATTGATATTTTAATTCTTTCCAATTAAAACCTTCATTTTGTGTTGCATATGAAATCGAAGAAACCTGATTGGTAATCTCGGAGATCGTTTCTTTTACAAGAGAAATGCTATTATTATTTTCACTTATGTGGCCTATCACTAATTCCTGCAATAGCTCAAGTTTTATATTTTTCAAAAAATATAGCGTTTGTTTATTATTTAAGTGACCCCAATCACCCCCTACCCTCTCCTTTAAGGACTCTGGATAAATCCCTTTAGTCAGCATATTCTCATCATGATTTGACTCTATTAGAAGGCCATCACATTGCTGGTAATGCTCAATAATATGTTGAGTTATAGTTCCAGTATCAGTCAAAATACCTAAAGTTAGCGGGCCGCCCTTTATGATAAATTGTACTGGCTCTCTTGCATCATGAGGAACTGTAACAGGAGTTATACGAAGACTTTTAATACAAAAATTTGTATCAGTTTCGATATATGTTAAATCTAGATCAGAAGTATTTTTAAGAGATTTGCTCGTACCAGGCGTTGCCATTACTGGGATATTATATTTTTTTGCTAAAGATGAAACACCACGTATATGGTCTGAATGTTCGTGAGTAACCAAAATACAATTAATTGCTGAGGGATGTATACCAATAAAATTTAATCTTTTTTCAGCTTCTTTTACAGAGAAGCCACAGTCTACTAAAATAATAACGCTGTCATATTCAACGAGTGTACTGTTACCCTTACTGCCACTACCAATAGAAGAGAATCTCATAGATCAGCTAAGATTTCCGCGTATGATTTTTAACAACTTAATTTTCATGAGTTGATCAAGCGCGAAGTCGTTTTTATTTAAGATGCGAACTACAACACTGTCCTTCTCTTGGGTCACGGTAATCTTATATTCGAGCACAGAAATATCTTCATCATCGGAACGTCTAGAATCCAAGAAATTACTTACTAACCCAACCAAAGATCCATCCTCGGTTACTAAATCTACCTCGGCAAACTCCACCAAAAAATATCCATCTTTTTCATCTTTACTAACGATAGAAAAACCACCCAACGAAAGAGATTCTGATACTGAATTCCAGCTACGCGCATAACCTAACTTAAGATCTATATATGGATCTTCACTATCAGGTATGACTACTTTAACTCTCGACTCACCACCAATGTTTTGAGCAAGAAGAGAAACGGAGGTCCCTGTGACATCAGAAACTAAAGTATTAGCTATAATTTTAATAAATTCTTCTTCTCTTTCGGCGCTCATTGAAGCTTGTGGCCACTTTTCAATGGTGCTCTCTTTTCCAGCCATTACGCTCATTTGAGTAACTCTTATCTCACTACTTCTGACTCCAACACCCGGTGAGATAAAAAAACGAAACCTATGGCTATTTTGTTCATCATCTTTAAATTGCAGCCACCCTGTATCAAGAATACCCTCTGGTGGATCCATTTTGGCAGTTGGCACTCCGCTACGAGTCAATATACTTCTGAGTCTAGGCCAAACCTCAGCAGGTGGTTTATTAATTGCTATCCATTGTTTTCCAGAAAAAGAAAGTATTTCGATAGATTCCTCTAAGAGATTCATAGATAAGGGCTGCGGTCTAGGAGTGGAAAAAGATTTTGATGGGAGTCCAGATACTGGAACTTCTGGTACTATATATAATTCACCAATAGCTGCATCTTTAGGTGCCACCATAGGCAAGGTTTCTTTAGAGTATAAATAATCATTTGCGCGATTGCGTATTGGATTTTCTTCTTTAATTTTATCCACGGTACTACATGAAACAATAGATAACAATGATGAGATCAACAATAACCTTTTGATTTCTGTAAGCATTAGCTTAACTCCAATTTTCATTTGGCATTGCTGTTATTTTAAAAGCTCAGCGGATTTCATTGCCTCACGAACCTTTACTTTCAAATCACTAGATAGTTCTGTCAAAGGCAATCGAATTCCATGCTGGATTAATCCCATTTCAGCAACTGCCCATTTTACTGGAATTGGGTTTGATTCTAAAAACAAAGCGTCATGAAGTGGCTCGAGAAACTTATTAATTTTTCTAGCTTCTTTTTTTTCACCAGATCTAGCAAGTCTACACATTTCTGCCATTAATTTCGGAGCTAAATTTGCGGTGACAGAGACGTTGCCGTGTCCACCTAACAGAATCAAATCAAGTGCTGTTGCATCATCGCCAGAGTAGATGGCAAAATCAGAAGGACAAACCTCAATCAATTTTTTTCCTCTCTGTAAATCACCCGTCGCGTCTTTAATACCTACAATATTTTCTATTACAGCCAGACGACTTACAGTATCGGGAAGCATATCGCATGCAGTTCGCCCTGGAACATTATATAAAATTTGAGGTATATCGACTGCATCAGCAATAGACTTATAGTGCAAATAAAGACCTTCTTGCGTTGGTTTATTGTAGTAAGGGGCCACCAGCAAACAAGCGTCTGCACCAGACTCTTGTGCTCGGCGAGTCCATTCAATTGCCTCTTTTGTTGAATTTGCTCCAGTTCCTGCAATGATTGGAATTCGACCAGACGAGTCCTCAACAATGGCAGCAATTGTAGCCATGTGCTCTTGGACATCCAAAGTAGGAGACTCCCCTGTTGTCCCGACCGCTACAATAGCATTCGTTCCCTGATGTATATGCCACTCAACAAGGCTTTTTAGGCGAACCCAATCAACTTCAAGACTGTCAGGGACCATTGGTGTAACCAAAGCAACTATACTACCGGTAATCATCTAGATTTCAATATCCTTCCATGAGTTATGAGTGTTATGGTACTGACCAGAAGAGATCAGAACAAGCATTTGATTAAAAAATATTAAATGTATTTTTAGATTAATGATATTTTTATTTACGCTCTTTTTGTGGATAGGGCCTAGCCTCGCCATCTGGTCTAGTTTTAAATCTTCGATGCGCCCAAAGATATTGATCTGGCTGCTGGAGAATCATATTCTCAATTATCCTATTAATTCTCTCTGCATCACGTATTTCTTGATTACTTGGAAAATTTTCTAGTGGTGGATGAACAATGATTTTATATCCATGATTTTTAGGTAGCCTGATATGGGAAAATGGCAAAATAGCTGATTCGCCAACTTTAGCAAACTTAGCAGTTGCGGTAACAGATGCAGCTTGTACACCGAAAAAACTTGCGAATACACTTTGCTTAGGACCATAATCTTGGTCAGGGGCATACCAAATAATTTTGCCTTTTCGAAGGGCTTTCAATATTCCACGAACATCATCACGAGTATACACATCGGAATCAGACGATCTTTTAAGTCTCCCCTTTCTTTGTATATAGTCATATACAATATTCTTGTGTGGCCGATACATTCCATCAATCTGTCTCTCTATACAGAGTCCGGAAGCTCCAACTTCGAGCGTTGTATGGTGTATAGCCATTAGTAAAGCACCTTTACCATTAAGGTTATCTATATGTTCTAGGCCCTCTAACTGCGTTATATTTTTTAATCGCCGAGTAGACCACCACCAGGCTATACCTACCTCGAAAAACGCAATCCCATAGCTAATAAAGTTATCGCGTAAAAGTTTTTTTTGTTCCAATTCAGGCATATCCGGAAAACAGAGTTTCAGATTAGTTTTCGCAATCTCATATCGATAACCCTTTACGAAATACATCAGCAAACCAAGCTTACGTCCTAAATAAATCATCAGAGGATAAGGCAAGGTTACAGCTAACCGCCAGAAAGCAAAACCAAGCCATGTTAGCCATAATTTAGGGTGGAAATACTGCCAAGTAAGTTGCTCTTTATCTTTCATTAACCACCTAGGTCTAATCTAAATATAGATTGAATTAATCCTGAGCCTACAAAAGGTTCTTGATTTCAATCAATGGCTCTACCTCAGCATCATAATTTATCTCATTTATCCCGAAGCCAAACAACTTGATAAACTCATCTTTATAACCTTTAAAATCTGTCAATTCATGTAAGTTTTCTGTTGTTACCTTGGCCCAAGCGTTGGCTAGACCATCCTGTATTGCAGGGTTAATTTCTAGATCGTCTACTCTTAGTCGACCTGATTCGTCCATACGAGGTGTTTCAGAATATAGGCACTCGGTATATAGACGATAAAGTTGTTCAATACAGCCTTCATGGGTACCGGCGTCTTTCATTGCTTTGAATAGTAGAGATAAATAAAGCGGCATAATGGGGATGGCTGAGCTAGCTTGTGTAACTACTGCTTTTAATACTGAAACCTTTGCCTTTCCTCCAATTGGGATTAATATTTTATTTATATCATCAACTTTTTTATCTAAATCCTGTTTAGCACGGCCAATTGTTCCTTTCCAATATAGATCCCAAGTAGCTTTTTCTCCAACGTAAGTAAATGCCGAAGTCAAAAAACTTTCAGATAAGACGCCGGCCTCGCTGAGAGATTTTATCCAAAAACTCCAATCTTCTCCTCCCATAACAGCCACAGTTTGAGCTATATCCTCCTCACTAGCAGCACTCAAATTAAACTCTTGTATCTCTTCTTTATCTGTATTTATGCCTCGTAATTTTACATCCTTGCCAATTGGTTTAAGCACTGAATTAAATATTTCCCCGGTCTTTGGATGTTGACGTCGTGGAGATGCGAGGCTGTAGACTACCAAGTCTATTTGTCCTAAGTCTGCTTTAATAGTTTCAATTACTTTTTGTTTTATTTCATCGGAAAAAGCGTCGCCATTGATACTTTTACAGTATAAATTTTCTAATGATGCATATTTATGAAAAGCAGCTGAATTATACCAACCAGCTGAGGCAGTTTTTTTTTTCGCCACCCGATTTCTCAAAAAAAACTCCTATGGTAGAAGCATTTCCTCCGAAAGCAGCTGTAATCCTTGCAGCTAGACCATACCCAGTGGAGGATCCAATTACTAAGACCCTTTTAGGCCCTGAAAAAACTTTTTGTTTCTTTACATAATCGATTTGCTCTTTAACATTGGCATCACAGCCCGATGGATGAGCAGTAATGCACATGAACCCACGAACTTTTGGTTTGATAATCATCCTTTTTCCCCGAAGAGTCTGAAAAAAATTTTAAGTTAAATTATACCTTCATGATACATTGTAGTTATTAGTCGACCAAGTGATGAAAGTGATGAAAGTGATGAAAGTGATGAAAAAAATAAAAAGATTCTGGTAAAATTTTTATTTTTGAATAAAACTAACGAATGTAAAAAATAATTTGTCTAACTGAAAGGTAAAGCTATGCTCAACAGAGATTCAATCGCCAAACTAGTCCTTCGTTTAAGTCTTGGAGGTTTGATGCTCTTTCATGGCGTAGCAAAAGTAATAGATTCGTCTTCAATTAATTTTTTTGGTGACCGTTTAATTGAACTTAATCTTCCTGCATTCGTAGCGTATGGTGTCTATTTAGGCGAAATTGTTGCGCCCCTTATGTTGATAATTGGTTTTTATACACGTACAGCGGCGTTCTTGGTTGCTGTAAATATGGTTTTTGCCATCATGTTGTTCCATAGGCACCACCTGTTTGATCTGAATCAATATGGGGGCTGGGAGTTGGAGCTGCAGGGATTTTATTTCATCACTGCAATAATAATTTTTCTTCAAGGTAGCGGAAAATATGCAGTAAGGCCAAGTTAACATAGTAGATATCAACTTAATATATATTTTATATATATTTTAGTGCTAATAATTTAACAATATACACTTATTCAAGGAAGGCCGATAATGTTGCTCTGCGATAAAATACTCGCCATTAATAATGATTTTCCCATACGAACAAATAGTTTGATCCATAGCGGAAAGGTCCGCTCTGTATACACACTTACGTCTGAAGATAGCCGAAGACTGATAGAGCTAAAGGGCTATAAAATTGCTAAAGACGCCCCTCTAGCAGTCATGATAATTAGCGATCGAATTTCGGCATTTGATTGCATTTGGCGAGGCGAGGGAGGAATGAATGGAGTCCCAGGGAAAGGGTCAGCATTAAATGCTATCTCTAACTATTGGTTCAAATTATTTGCTGAAAAAAACTTAGCGGATAGTCACATTCTTGATGTGCCCCACCCTCTTGTCTGGATAGTTCAAAAAGCTAGGCCAGTAAAAATTGAGGCTATTTGTAGAAATTATATAACTGGATCAATGTGGAGAGCCTACTCCAATGGCGAGCGAGATTTTTGCGGCATTGAACTAAAAAATAATCTTAAGAAAGATCAGAAGCTAGATGAGCTTTTGATCACACCATCAACAAAAGGAGTACTAAAAGGATTACCAGGGATCCCTGAGGCAGATGATGCGAATATAACTCGAGATAATATCTTAGACAATTATAAATCTCTAAATTTTAGGAATATCGCTGATATTGATCATTATGAAAAACTTCTAAGGCAAGGATTTGAGTTGATTAGCTCTAGGCTTAAAAAAATCGATCAAATTTTTGTTGATACTAAGTTCGAATTTGGTTACGTAAAAGACAACAAAGGTTACGAAAAACTAATTTACATGGATGAAGTTGGAACACCAGACTCGTCAAGAATTTGGGACGGACGATCATACCAAGAAGGGAGAGTAATAGAAAACTCAAAGGAGGTATTCCGCCAACTTTTACTTAACTATTTTCCTGACCCCGATATACTTCTCAATAAAAATAGAATGGGGGAGCGCTTACAATTATCAAAAAATAGCCCTTTGCCTGCAGAAATTCTTATGACTGTATCTGAAAAATACGCAGAGATAGCTGAAAAGATTACAGGTGAAAAAATTTGTTTATCTAAAAATCCTAAAGCTGAAATAATAGAGGTGCTTGATAAAAATTATGGGCTAATTATCTAGTGTCTCCTTTGATATATATTCGTTTAGTTCTCGCTGGCATGCGAGTAAATAATTCATAACTGATTGTTCCAGAGTAATTAGCTATTTCGTCTGCGGACAAATCAGCACCCCAAAGAATAACCTCATCCCCAAGTTCAACTGATGAGAGATCTGTGACGTCAACAGTAATCATATCCATAGAAACCCTTCCAGCTAGAGGACATCGTTCCCCCCGGATTAAAACAGGGGTTCCATTAGTTGCGTTAAGTGGATATCCATCTCCGTAACCTATTGCGACAGTAGCTATAATTGTCTCACGTGAGGCTATCCATGTGGCAGCATAACCAACTGAATCTCCAGCCTTGATCGTTCTCAAAGCAATTATTTCCGACTTAAGCGTCATTACCTGTTTTAATTTTTTTGTCTCAAATTTTGGAAGAGGTAAAGGTGACCCACCGTAAAGAATTATACCAAGTCTATTCCAATCTGATCTCGTCTGTGGCCAACCAATCAAGCCTGCCGAATTACAAAAACTCTTAACAACAGATATATCGTCCATTGCTTTAGTCATCCGAGAAAACTGTATAGAAGTGAAATCATTTTCTAAATCATCAGCGCAAGAAAAATGTGTAGCAACTACGATATTATCAGTAACATTACTTGAAGTATTGAGTTCTTCATAAGTTGATTTCAACTCTTCAAGAGCAATACCGAGCCTATGCATACCGGTATCTACGAAAATCCAAACATCTATCGGGGAAGTAATATCAGCTTTAAGGATAGCAATTTTTTGTCTTTGATTAACACAAGAAACCGAGAAACTATTTTCTGAAGCTGTAATTATTTCATCATCAGAAAACGTTCCCTCAAGTAGATGAATTGGGGTCTTAATTCCACCTTCACGCAACTCAATGGCTTCCTCTATAGATGCAACACCAAATGCAGAAACCTCATCACAAAGTGCTTTAGAAATACCCAAGGCACCATGACCATATGCATCGGCTTTTATTACTGCCATGACTTTAGAGTCTGGAGAGAGATCGCTTGCCAGCCTTAAGTTATATCTCAAGGCGTCTAAGTCAATTAGAGCTTTAGCTGGACGAGCCATGATGAAATAAATACCCCTATAATATCTATTATATTAATAATCTCTTGTTAACTAAGCTTGAGCTGTGAAAGAGCTTAAGCATCTTTTAATAATTTTTTTTTCCTTTGGAATAGACTGTTTGAGCCAACAACCATATGTCTCCTGGGTCACCATTTCCAATAAGATTACCATCAACCTCGACTACAGGTATTACACCTTTAGATGAGCTTGACACCCAAACTTCAGATGCTGAATAGACTTCATCCTTTGTTACAACTCGCTCTTGAATCTCAACAGAGCTCTCTTTAGACAGCAAATCAAGAAGTATGTATCGAGTCACACCAGGTAATATGTGGTTATCTAAGGGGGGTGTTANAACAACTCTATCTTTTACGATATATGCATTGCAAGTAGTACCTTCTCTTAACTCATTTCTATCATTAAAAAGTAACGTCTCATCAAACCCCTCCTGATATCCTTTTTGAAAATGCATTATGTTACCCAATAATGCAGTAGATTTAATCTGGCAACGAGACCAGCGAAGATCAAGACTAGTATTAACTTTGTAGGGTATTATTTTGGACTTGCTAGCCCTATGCTCTGCTGGAATTTTGAAAGAAAATGCATATATTGTTGGGCTGATCCCATTTTTATAAGAATGGGAACGATTTAACTCCNTACCGCGACTTACATGAATATATATACCAAGGTTTCCAGAGCCATTTTTTTTTATAAGTGTCCTACAAAGACCTAGCCATTTTTCATTAGTCCATTTCAGTTTGATGCCAACCTCGGACATATTTTTGTTTAAGCGGTTAATATGAAGATCAAATCCAACTATCTGGCCGTGATAAGTTGGTAGCACCTCATAAATGCCATCCCCAAATAAAAAACCTCTATCCATTGGTGATATTCTTGCTTCCTCAAGAGGAATATATTTTTGATTGAGAAAAACTATACTCATTCAATTACCTAGATTCATTATTTTTAATTTTCAGACAACAATTCAATTTTATAGCCGTCGGGGTCCTCTACAAAAGCTAACACAGTGTCACCGTGTTTCATCGGTCCTGGCGGGCGAACAATGACACCTCCAGCAATTTCTATTTTTTTACAAGCTCGGTATACATCCTCTACACCAATGGCAAGATGACCGTAGCCATCGCCATGATCGTAGTCTTTTTTATCCCAATTATGGGTCAACTCAAGTACAGTATTTTTTGATTCTTGACCATAACCAAGAAAAGCTAATGTGAATCTTCCATCGGGATAATCTTTGGTTCTAATGAGATTCATACCTAAAATTTCAGTATAAAACTCAATTGATAGCTCAAGATCTCGAACGCGTAACATTGTGTGCAAAAGGCGCATATTTCAAACTTTCTCCAATAGAAATTAATCCAGTTTTCGACCTTTATTGGCTGCAATCCTGAAGCGTAACGCGTTCAGTTTAATAAATCCTTCTGCATCTTTTTGATCGTAGGCGCCCCCATCATCCTCAAATGAAGCAATCAGCTCATCAAATAAGCTATCTTCCGATTTGCGGCCTATGACTATGACATTCCCTTTATACAGTTTTAATCTCACAATTCCGTTAACTACATCCTGGGTAGAATCAATAAGCTTTTGTAACATTAATCTTTCTGGTGACCACCAGTATCCGTTATAAACCACCTCTGCGTACTTGGGCATCAAACTATCTTTAAGGTGAGATGACTCTCTATCAAGGGTAAGAGATTCAATAGCTCTGTGTGCACGCATCATAATTGTTCCTCCTGGAGTCTCATAGCAGCCACGGGACTTCATACCAACATAACGATTTTCAACCAAATCCAACCTACCTATACCATTATCNCCNCCGACTTTGTTTAAATAGGATAATATTTCTGCGGGCGACATGTATTTATCGTTGACTGCAACAATATCCCCCTTTTTGTATTCTAAATTAATATATGTTGGTGTATCAGGAGCATTTTCTGGAGATACTGTCCAGCGCCACATATCTTCTTCTGACTCTGCCCATGGATCCTCTAATACTCCTCCCTCATAGGAGATATGAAGTAAGTTTGCATCCATTGAATAAGGAGATATTTGCTTTTTTACAGAAAAATCAACAGGTATTTTATGAGTCTTACAATAACTCATAAGCTTCTCTCTTGAAGTTAAATCCCACTCGCGCCATGGAGCTATGACTTTGATTCCTGGTTTAAGGGCATAGGCGCCAAGCTCGAAGCGTACCTGATCATTCCCTTTTCCAGTCGCTCCATGCGCAATGGTATCTGCGCCTACCTCATCAGCTATCTCAATTAAGCGTTTTGATATAAGTGGTCTAGCGATTGAAGTACCTAATAAATACTCGCCTTCGTAAATGGCATTGGCACGGAACATTGGGAATACAAAGTCACGAACAAACTCCTCCCGTAAGTCATCTATATATATTCTCTCAACCCCAAGTGCTTTCGCTTTAGCTCTTGCTGGCTCTACTTCTTCACCTTGCCCGATGTCAGCTGTAAAAGTTATAACCTCACACTCGTATTTTTCTTGTAACCATTTCACTATCACTGAAGTATCAAGGCCTCCGGAGTAAGCCAAAACCACTTTATTTATATTGGTCACTATATAAACTCCTAGTTCAATAATTTATAAATGTAAATATATAGGGTATTCTAATATGTCATTAACTGGTTTCACAGCAAACACTGAGAAATATAAACATAAATCCACAACCTTGCTAACAAGAGAGTTATAATTATACTGAGTTTACTACAAAGAACATGGAGTTTACGCTAGCATTGATTGCAGGCAAGTACTAAAAGATATTTAAATTAAAATGAAAAAAAATAATCAAAAAAAAATAACGATTATCCGCCCCGATGACTGGCATGTTCATTTAAGAGACAACAAAGCATTAGCTTACACTGTCCCAGATGCAGCTAAAATTTTTGGTAGATCGATTGTAATGCCAAATTTAGATCCACCAATTTTAACAACAGAGCAAGCTATAGCATATCGTGATCGTATATTGAAAAATATCTCAAAAAACTCTCGGTGGCGGCCATTGATGGTTCTGTATCTAACCGACAAAACAGAGCCGAAAGAAATTACTAAAGCTAAAGCTTCAGGTAAAGTCTTTGGTTGCAAGTATTATCCTGCAGGAGCAACTACAAACTCTGAATTAGGAGTAACAGATTTAAAAAATATCTATCCAGTTATTGCACAAATGGAAAAAGAGGGTATACCCTTGCTTCTTCATGGAGAAATCATTGACCAAAACGAAGATATTTTTGACCGAGAGGCACTTTTCATAGATCGCTATCTAAAAAAACTTGTATATGACTTCCCTGAGTTAAGTATTGTGCTGGAACATATCACCTCTAAAGAGGCTGTCGAATTTATACTAGAATCGACTGATAGATTAGCTGGGACAATTACACCTCAACATCTTCTCTATAATCGAAACCATATGCTCTCAGGTGGAATCAAACCACATTATTATTGCTTGCCAATCCTCAAAAGAGATACTCACCAAAGAGCTCTAATTAAAGCAGCCACCAGTGGTAACCCAAAATTTTTTCTTGGGACTGATTCGGCACCACATTCCACAAATACAAAAGAAAATGCATGCGGTTGTGCTGGCTGCTATTCGAACCATGCAGCGATAGAGCTATATGCAGAAGTATTTGATCGAGCTGATGCTATAAGTAAACTCGAAGGATTTGCTAGCATCTTCGGTCCAGATTTTTATAGGCTTCCAAGAAATACTGATTTAATAACGCTTCATAAAATACCCTGGGATTTACCCTCTGAGTTGCCTTTTATTGGTGATACAATCACTCCGTTGGAAGCAGGCAGAACATTGCAATGGCAAGTCAAAAAAATAAACTAAATAACTGAATTATTAATCTATGAAACAAGTAATGTCGGATAGATTTAGAGGATTTTTACCAGTGGTTGTCGATGTTGAAACTGGCGGTTTTAATTCTGAGAGTGACGCACTTCTCGAGATAGGTGCTGTAGTTCTAGCTATTAATGAGGAAGGGAGACTTGTTCCCGATTGTAATATTTTTCATTCAATCGTGCCTTTTGAGGGAGCCAATATCGAACAGGCAGCTCTTGATATTACGGGAATTGACCCAAGTGATCCATATCGGATTGCCATAGACGAAAGTGAGGCCCTGATTGCTTTTCTCCAAGAGATTAACGATGCAGTAAAACTTGCCAGCTGTAGTAGAGCTATTTTAGTAGGGCATAATGCTCATTTCGATCTTGGTTTCCTAAATAGTGCGATTAAACGTAACAATATAAAGAAAAATCCTTTCCATAGTTTTTCTTGTTTTGATACGGCTACTCTAGGCGGTCTAGCGTATGGTCAGACTGTCTTAGCCAAAGCATGCAAATCTGCAGAAATTATATTTAACAGTGATCAAGCACACTCCGCTATATACGATGCAGAAAAAACTGCAGAGCTCTTTTGTAGAATTGTTAACAAATGGCAAGAATTGGGCGGCTGGGATTGATTTATATATTTTTATTTTGATTAATATTTACCTTCAGGGATGCTTGCAGTCATTCCATTTAGTTCTACATACATATCCATTCTAACAGCTGATTAGATTATATTTTTGGGTCCACTACTGCCTTTATCATAATATCTTCAAGTTCATCGACGAAACTGAGTTTATAAAGCTAATTTATATCGATATAGTGATTATAAGTATCGTACAAGTTGCCCCCCAATTCTGCTGATATTCCAATGAGGCTGCATTTATAAGTAGCTCTTATGCCAGAGCCTCAACGAGATACTTTCGACCTTTTGGATCTATAAAATCAACTATTGGCACAATATTCATTTTATTTGTACTCTAAGAAATAAAATTTCTAAATATAAAAAATATAAATCTCAATAGTTCAATATTTATGATTAAAGTAGATAAATTCTTAGCAAAAACAACAGCTATCGCGTTAGAATATGTGAAATTTCAGAAACTGGAAAATTCAAGCCCAAGATTTTCTTGGTGATTAATTACGAGATACAAAAATGGATGATTCATTCAAGGAAAGATCACTTCGCTATCATAAGAACCCACTACCAGGAAAATTGGAAATACGGGCTACTAAACCGATGGCCAACGCACGCGACCTAGCAATGGCTTACTCACCAGGTGTAGCTTATGCATGTGGCCATATAGTCAAAAATCCAACCGATGTCGATAAAGTAACTGCACGTGGAAATCTCGTTGCAGTCATAACCAATGGATCTGCAGTCCTTGGCCTTGGAGATATTGGCCCACTAGCTTCAAAACCTGTTATGGAGGGAAAAGCTGTTTTGTTCAAAAAATTTGCCAATATTGACGTATTTGATATTGAAATTGATGAACCAGACGCAGATAAAATAGTCGATATCATAGCATCACTTGAGCCAACTTTTGGTGGGGTTAACTTAGAAGATATTAAGGCGCCTGAATGTTTTCTCATTGAAAAAAAATTACGAGATCGTATGAAAATACCAGTCTTTCACGATGATCAACATGGGACTGCTATTGTCTCTGCTGCAGCTATCTATAATGGCCTTAGAATTGTAGAGAAAAAAATTGAAAATATAAAAATTGTTGTAACTGGAGCAGGTGCCGCAAGCATTGCTTGCGTAGATCTTCTTGTTACTATGGGTCTTAAAAAAAATAATATTCGTATGATTGATCGCAACGGAGTTATTTATAAAGGTAGAGAAATCGGGATGAACCCGTGGAAAGAGAATTATGCTTCTGAAACAAATGATAGGACATTAAATGATGCGATTGTCAATGCAGACCTGTTCTTGGGTCTTTCTGGGCCAGGCATACTAAAAGCGAGTATGATAAAAAAAATGGCTGCGAACCCGTTAGTGCTTGCAATGTCAAATCCAACACCAGAGATAATGCCCGAGCTAGCCAAAGCCACTAGACCGGATGCGATAATAGCGACCGGAAGGTCAGATTTTCCAAATCAAGTCAACAATGTTTTATGTTTTCCTTTTATATTTAGGGGGGCTCTAGATTGTGGCGCTACTACTATTAATGATGAGATGAAAAAAGCCTGTGTAATGGCTATCGCTGATTTAGCCCACCGTGAGGCTTCGCCCGAAGTCTCAGAGGCTTATGTAGGAGAGGATCTAAAATTTGGTCCAGATTATCTAATCCCCAAACCATTTGATCCTCGTCTTATTGAAGAAGTCCCCTTAGCAGTAGTTAAAGCTGCTATGGCCAGCGGCGTGGCGACAAGGCCAATAGAGGATCTCGAGATATATCGTAATAAATTGCATAGCTATGTTAATCGCAGTCAGCTTTTTATGCAGCCAATGATCGAGAGAGCAAAAAAAAATCCACCCAGAATTGCCTACGCTGAAGGAGAAAATGACGATGTTTTGAGGGCAATGCAGGGAATCATTGATGAAAAAATTGCAAAACCAATATTAATAGGCCGTCCGACAGTCATCAAACAGAAGATCAAAGAAATGAATCTCCGAATCAAGCCAGGGGATGATTTACAAATTTTCAATCCTGAAGACGACGACCACCGAGAAAATTATTGGCAATACTATCATA
>NYXF01000055.1 GCA_002685455.1 Porticoccus sp.
GCACGATCACTCGGGCTTAATCTGAATGAGGTCGCTATATACGGACGGCAAGGCCAGACTGGGGTTAGATCAAAAAATACAATTGGTTTTTCAACAGTAAGAGCTGGCGATATAGTTGGCGACCATACTGTTACTTTTGCTGCAGAGGGTGAAAGAATAGAAATTACCCATAAGGCCTCGAGTCGTATGTCGTTTGCAAGAGGTGCAGTTAAAGCGGCTGATTGGATATCTGAAAAAAAAACCGGTATTTATGATATGCAAGATGTGCTAGGCCTTAGATGATGAGTCTTTTTTTGAGTTGCTATTCTCTGGACAGCGTGTCACGGTTCGCCTAAAATATTCTGATAATTATTTCAACTTATTAAAACTTACTGAAGCCAAATATTAGATCAGGTTTATATCTAGTATTAAAAGGCGAGATGAAAACAGCTGTTTCATCTCGCTTCCTTTTATATGGTAACTTTATAGGATATTTACTAGTCTGGAAATAATTTAATTATAATCATCTGTCGTAAAGGAGGTTTCATTGAAAGCCGATCAATACCAGGCAGCTATCTTAGTCCTCCGAGACGGCACAATATTTAAAGGTAGATCAATAGGTGTTGATGGCTATTCCTCAGGTGAAGTTGTCTTTAATACATCAATGACCGGTTACCAAGAAATACTCACCGACCCATCTTATGCAAGACAAATCGTAACTTTTACTTATCCGCATATCGGAAACACCGGAACAAATTCTGAAGACGAGGAGTCATCGAGGATTTGGGCGAATGGCATAATTATAAAGGATTTACCTCTATTATTGAGTAACTTTAGATCAGAGCTAGGCCTTGATGAATACCTAAAACAAAAAAATATCTTGGGAATTGCAAATATCGATACCCGAAAATTAACGCGCATTCTAAGAGAAAAAGGTTCATTAAGTGGTTGTATAATGGCCGGTGATATTGATGAAAAAATAGCTCTCAAGATGGCGCATGAATTTGATGGACTTGAAGGAGTCGATCTTGCTAAGGAAGTTACTACTGCAAGTAAGTTCAGATGGGCAGAAGGCACATGGAGTCTAGGCAAAGGTTGTCAGATCTCAAATAAAAAATTTTGCAAGATAGTGGTTTATGATTTTGGAGTTAAAAAAAATATCTTACGGATGTTAGTTGATCGTGGTGCCGAACTGATAGTTGTGCCTGCGCGAACTTCAGCAAAAGATGTCTTGAGTATGAATCCCGACGGCGTGTTTTTATCAAATGGCCCGGGAGATCCAGAGCCTTGCATTTATGCGATCCAAGCTATAGAGGAGATCCTTGAGACAAATATTCCTATATTTGGAATTTGCCTCGGTCATCAGTTATTAGCTTTAGCAAGTGGCGCTAAAACCTTAAAAATGAAATTTGGTCACCACGGAGGCAACCATCCCGTGAAAGATCTCAAAACAAAAAAAGTTATGATTACTAGTCAGAACCATGGTTTTTCTTTAGAAGAGTCGACTTTGCCGGATTGTTTATATGCTACACATTCATCATTGTTTGATGGATCTGTTCAGGGGGTACATCGTACAGACAAACCGGCATTTGGTTTTCAGGGGCATCCTGAAGCTAGTCCTGGACCTCACGATGCAGCCCCCTTGTTCGACTATTTTTTTGAGCTAATAAATAACTACACAAAAAAATTATAGAAAATTGATAATTTATGTCAAAAAGAAATGATATTAAAAGTATTTTGATCCTTGGAGCTGGACCTATTGTGATAGGTCAAGCTTGCGAGTTTGATTACTCTGGGGCACAGGCATGTAAAGCTCTTAGAGAGGAAGGGTTTCGGGTTATTTTGGTTAATTCTAACCCTGCTACAATTATGACAGACCCCTCCATGGCAGATGCTACATATATTGAACCAGTTGAGTGGAAGACTGTTTCAAAGATTATTGAAGAAGAAAGACCTGACGCACTATTACCTACTATGGGCGGTCAAACAGCACTCAATTGCGCCCTAGATTTATATAAAGAGGGTGTTTTAGAAAAATTTAATGTTGAAATGATTGGTGCTGATCAAAACGCAATAAAAAAAGCAGAGGATCGAAGTCTCTTTGCGATTGCAATGAAAAAAATAGGTTTACAAACTGCCAGAGCGGTTATCGTTCACAACTTGGAGGAGGCGCTTAAAGTCCCAGAAACTTTTGGTTACCCATGTATTATAAGACCATCTTTCACCATGGGGGGGTCTGGCGGAGGTATTGCATACAATCGAGAAGAATTTGTTGAAATTTGCCAACGAGGAATAGAGCTATCTCCAACTAATGAGCTATTAATTGATGAATCTTTGCTTGGATGGAAAGAATTCGAAATGGAGGTCATAAGGGATCAAAAAGATAACTGTATCATAATTTGTTCTATTGAAAACTTAGATCCAATGGGCATACATACAGGAGATTCTATTACCGTTGCGCCTGCGCAAACACTCACAGATAAAGAATATCAAATCATGCGAAATGCCTCTGTTGCTGTATTGCGTGAAATAGGTGTTGAAACTGGTGGCTCAAATGTACAGTTCGCAGTAAATCCTCATGACGGCAGAATGGTTATTATTGAGATGAATCCGAGAGTGTCTAGGTCTTCAGCACTAGCATCAAAAGCTACAGGTTTTCCTATTGCTAAAGTAGCAGCGAAGCTTGCAGTTGGTTTTACACTAGATGAGCTATTGAACGATATTACAGCTGGGACAACACCTGCCTCTTTTGAACCGAGCATTGATTATGTAGTTACAAAAATTCCTCGATTTGCCTTTGAAAAATTTGAGCAGGCAAGTTCTAAATTAACTACGCAAATGAAGTCAGTTGGAGAAGTAATGGCTATTGGTCGGACTTTTCAGGAATCATTTCATAAAGCGCTCAGAGGTCTAGAAGTAGGTTCCGCTGGCTTAGAAAAAAAGATGAATGTTTCTTCAAAGGATGATTTATCAGATCTTCGATACCAACTTAAAGTTCCTGGATCTGAGCGTATCTGGTATGTTGGAGATGCCTTTCGATCAGGTATGGACATTTCTGAAGTTTTCTCACTTACATCTATTGATCCTTGGTTTCTTGCTCAAATAAAGGATTTAATTAATGAAGAGATCGCTATTGGTAAATTATCCTTGGATGAAATTAAAATAGAGAAATTATATCAGCTTAAGCAGAAAGGATTTTCTGATAAACGCTTATCAGAACTTTTAAACATATCTGAAAAAAACTTTAGAAGGTTCCGTCATACCTCAAAAGTAAGACCTATATTTAAGCGTGTAGACACATGCGCTGGCGAGTTTTCAACTACTACAGCATATATGTACTCCTCTTATGATGATGAATGTGAAGCAGATCCATCAAATAAAGATAAAATTTTAGTCTTAGGAGGAGGGCCTAATCGGATTGGTCAGGGCATAGAATTTGATTATTGTTGTGTGCATGCTGCTCTAGCAATGCGCGAAGATGGTTATGAAACCATCATGGTAAATTGTAATCCAGAAACAGTTTCCACTGATTATGATACCTCTGACAGGTTGTATTTTGAACCAGTCACTTTAGAGGATGTGTTAGAGATTATGCATGTCGAGAACCCGGTAGGAGTAATTGTACAATTCGGTGGACAAACTCCACTAAAGCTCGCACAGGCACTTGAGGACGAAGGTGTACCTATCATAGGAACAACACCGGACGCCATCGATCTAGCAGAAGATCGAGAGCGATTTCAGCGCATGATAGATAAACTAAAACTACTGCAACCGCCAAATGCGATCGTTCGGTCTGTAAAAGAGGCCATAAACTTAGCCGCGAATATAGGCTATCCTCTAGTCGTTCGCCCGTCTTATGTTTTAGGCGGAAGAGCTATGGAGATAGTTTATGATGACATTGAGTTATCTCATTACATGGAAAATGCTATAAAAGTTTCTGGCGACTCCCCTGTTTTGCTAGATTACTTCCTTTCTTCAGCTATTGAAGTTGATATCGACGCTGTATCTGACGGAAAAAACGTAGTAATTGGGTCAATAATGCAGCATATTGAGCAAGCTGGTATTCATTCTGGCGATTCTGCATGCTCCCTGCCGCCATATAGTCTTCCAGGCCATATTCAAAAAGAAATGAAAACAATTGTTAAGTCTTTGGCAATTGAGCTTAAAGTAAAGGGTTTGATGAATGTTCAGTTGGCATGGCAAGATGATAAGATTTACATTATTGAGGTAAATCCTCGCGCATCAAGAACTGTACCTTTTGTTTCAAAATGTATAGGAACCTCTTTGGCTAAAGTTGCAGCACGCTGCATGATTGGCATCTCTTTGGAAGATCAATGCTTTACAGAGGAGATAACCCCAGATTTCTTTAGTGTCAAGGAAGCTGTATTGCCTTTCAATAAATTTCCAGGAATTGACCCCATTCTTGGCCCAGAAATGAAATCTACAGGTGAGGTTATGGGTGTTAGTCAAACTTTTGCGGAAGCTTATGCAAAAGCTCAGCTTGCGGCTAGCGATCCTATACCCTCAGCGGGTACAGCATTTCTAAGCGTACGAAATCCAGATAAAAGTGGTATAGTAAAAGTCGCTAGCGACCTAATAAAAGCAGGTTTTGATTTGATGGCAACCACGGGAACATTAAAAATATTGAATGAGGCTGGCTATTCTGTGGAGCACGTCAACAAAGTTCAAGAAGGTCGTCCTCACATTGTTGATATGATTAAAAATGATAAAATCAGCTTAATTATTAATACTACTGAAGGTCGTCAAGCCATTGCAGCTTCCGCAACCATACGATCTAGTGCAGAGCAACATGGTGTTTACTATACAACAACCTTAGCTGGAGGAGAGGCAGTATGTATGGCCTTAAAAATTAAAAATGAGATTAAGGTTAATAAGCTTCAAAAATTACATCTTAGGGGTGATGAATGAGTAAAATACCCATGACATCTGTTGGATTTGAAAAACTCCGTATTGAGCTTGATAATTTAAAAAAAGTTGAACGTCCTAGAATTATTGCTGCAATTGCTGAGGCAAGAGCTCACGGTGACCTCAAGGAAAATGCTGAGTACCATGCAGCTCGTGAGCAGCAAGGTTTTACAGAAGGTCGCATTCAGGAAATTGAAGCAAAATTTAGCAATGTCCAAGTTATCGATGCTAGTCAAATGACCCCGGGGGATAAAGTGATTTTTGCTAGCACGGTTCATATGATAAATTTAGAAACAGATGAGTCTGTAAAATATCAAATAGTTGGAGATGACGAGTCTGATATTAAATTAAATAAAATTTCATATAAGTCCCCTATTGCTAGAGCTATTATCGCTAAAGAAATAGGCGATATAGTTACAGTGAAGACACCATCTGGGGATATCGAATATGAAATTGATGACGTACAATATATTTAATTTATAAACATATTTTCATTATCGAAGAAGATTTGATAGCTTTGGATTTGGCTCAGCAGCTTTTTTTAGTAAAACCAGTATGTGGCCAATTGACTGAACTACTTCAGCGCCACATTTTTCTCGAATTATTTCAATTGCATGAGCTCTCGATTTTTGATCGCTATTGCTGAGTTTAACTTTTATCAATTCATGATCTGTTAGCGCTCTATCGATTTCAGCAAGAACATTTTCACTTAATCCTTTGGTCGCTACTGTTACAACTGGATTTATTTTATGCCCGAGTCTTCTAAGCTGTTTTTTGTCGTCGTTGGAAATTTTCATTCGTCAAAACTCTCAGTGTCTGCTGTATTTGCTAGTATGCTTATACAATCTTTTATTCGTTAGAATAAATCTGTATTACCAGTGGAAATGATGACCATATTTTAAATACTATTTTGATGCACAAAAATACAAGTATAATGCTATAAAAACATAAAGATTCCTATTACATTTGATACTTTGGATACCAAGATATGACAGTCCGCTCAAAAAGTAGTCAGAAGTGGCTTCAAGAGCATCACAGAGATCAGTATGTTAAACGCGCACAAATGGATGGATATCGTTCACGTGCTAGCTACAAATTGATAGAAATTAACCAAAAAGATAAAATTTTTAAACCAGGTTTAATAGTAATTGATCTTGGTGCTGCACCAGGAGGATGGTCCCAGGTGGCTGCAAAATTAGTAGGGTCAAAAGGTAAGATAATAGCCTCTGACATTCTTAATATGAACCCTATTGATAAAGTAGATTTTGTGTTGGGAGATTTTACTGACTCTGTTGTGCTTCGAAATATACTTAATTTATTAGAAAATAATCTAGTAGACCTTGTAATTTCTGATATGGCCCCAAACATAAGTGGTATAAGAGGTGTCGACCAAATAAAAGCTATATATTTGATTGAACTTGCCTTAGATATGGCTTGCGAAGTTCTTAAACCGGGTGGAAACTTTGTAGTTAAGGCATTTCATGGTGAAGGTTTTGATCAGTATNTTCTTGAGTTAAAAAAAAGGTTCAAGNAAGTAGTTTCAAGAAAGCCAGATGCTTCAAGGCCTCGTTCCAGAGAGGTGTATATTGTTGCAAAAGACTTTAAAAAATAGATACTAAAATCAGCCAGTATAAGTCTAGTTAACATGGTAAACTAAAAAAAAGGAGATTTTCCTTGAATGATATGGTAAAAAATATTTTTTTGTGGCTCATTATCGCTGCGATTCTTATGTCTGTTTTTCAAAATTTCGGCCCCTCTGTGCCAGACAAAATGATTAATTACTCAACATTTATTAAAGATGTTCAACGAGGCGACGTCGAAAGTGTCATCGTTAAGGGTCCGGTAATTGAGGGCTTGAGAAAAGATCGAACAGTTTTCAAAACAACAAGACCAGCAGTATCTGATGATGGCCTGATGGGAGATCTTTTGGATAACCTTGTGACAGTTGAAGGTCAGGAACCAGAGCAACAAAGTCTCTGGAGCCAGTTACTAGTTGCTTCTTTTCCAATCTTGCTCATATTGGCAATATTCATGTTCTTTATGAGACAAATGCAGGGAGGTGCTGGGGGGCGAGGCGGCCCAATGGCTTTTGGAAAAAGTAAAGCAAGATTACTCGCTCCCGATCAAATTAATACAACATTTACTGATGTGGCAGGAGTTGATGAGGCAAAAGAGGAGGTTCACGAGCTAGTTGATTTTCTACGTGATCCCTCGCGTTTTCAAAGATTAGGAGGCCGAATTCCACAAGGTGTGCTTATGGTTGGACCGCCGGGAACAGGTAAAACATTATTAGCTAAAGCTATTGCTGGTGAGGCTAAAGTACCATTTTTCTCCATTGCAGGTTCGGATTTTGTAGAGATGTTTGTTGGTGTTGGGGCTTCTCGAGTAAGAGATATGTTTGAACAAGCAAAAAAACAAGCCCCATGTATTATTTTTATTGATGAAATTGATGCTGTAGGTAGACACCGTGGTGGTGGGCATGGTGGGGGTAATGATGAAAGAGAGCAAACACTAAACCAACTTCTCGTTGAAATGGACGGTTTTGAAGGTAATGAAGGCATAATTGTTATTGCTGCAACAAATCGTCCTGATGTNCTAGATAAAGCTTTACTGCGACCAGGAAGATTTGATCGGCAGGNTTATGTTGGCTTACCTGATATACGCGGTAGAGAACAAATACTTAAAGTCCATGCAAAAAAAGTTCCATTAGATGATAAAGTAGACTTGGGTGTAATTGCACGTGGAACCCCTGGTTTTTCTGGGGCGGACTTGGCTAATCTAATAAATGAGGCAGCATTATTCTCTGCTAGAGCTAACAGAAGGTTGGTTAGTGGAGAGGAATTTGAAAAAGCCAGAGACAAGGTGATGATGGGCACTGAGCGTCGCTCTATGGTCATGTCTGAAAAAGAAAAAGAAAATACAGCATATCATGAAGCAGGTCATGCCATTATAGGAAGATTAATGNCTGAGCATNATCCGGTTCACAAAGTTTCGATAATACCGCGTGGGAGAGCTCTTGGGGTTACTCAGTTTCTTCCAGAGGAAGACAAATATAGTCTTAGCAAGCTTCAATTGAAAAGTCAGTTATGCAGCTTATTTGGTGGGAGAATAGCTGAAGAGCTTATTCATGGCGAGGAGGGCGTTACAACAGGAGCCTCTAACGATATCGAAAGAGCAACTCAAATGGCAAGAAATATGGTCAGCCGCTGGGGTTTATCAGATAAAATGGGCCCAGTTTTGTATGGTGAAGAAGAGGGACAGCCTGCAGGAATACCCAGCTCATCTTATTCTAGTGATACCGCCAGAGAAATTGATATTGAGGTTCGAAAAGTTCTTGATGACTGTTATAACCGCTCCGTTAAGATCCTCAAAGACAACATAGATATATTACATGCAATGAAGGATGCCCTGATGGATTATGAAACTATTGATTCCGAGCAAGTTGATGACTTAATGGAAAGAAAAAAAGTTCGTCCACCCTATGATTGGGATGATAGTGGTTCAGGTGGGGTATCTAGCAAAGAAAAAAATAAAAATACAGAAGATATAACTATAGTTGCAAAACCAGCTAAGGAGGTTTAGCTTCCAGGTATTCCTATATAGTGCCTCATGGGCTAATATTTAAGTTATTTTTGTTAAACTTCATAAAAAAATATCTTCATGGAGTTGATTCGCAATAAAGTTATATAAATACTCATGAAATATTTTCATAGTCTTTTATGCATTACTTTTGGTATAAACTATCAGTTGTTATCTATCTNTGACAAAAATATAAATATAATTTAATGAAAATTTAATGAAAATCAGTACTTTTCACTCCGAATTTCGCAAACCTTATATAATGGCAATTTTAAACGTTACACCTGATTCTTTTTACGATGGTGGGTTATTTTACGGTAAAAATAATGATATTGAGCTTGATTTGGTATTGAAAAAAGTCGATGAGCTTATCAAGAGCGGGGCTGATATCATAGATGTAGGTGGAGAATCAACCAGACCCGGTGCTATACCTGTTCCTATTCAAGAAGAATTAGATAGAGTAGTGCCTGTAGTTGAAACTATAGTCGATCGTTTTGGTGCTATAGTTTCGGTGGATACAAGCTGCCCAGAAGTCATAAACGAATCAGCAAATGCTGGAGCAGATATGATTAATGATGTCAGAGCTCTCACTAGGCTAGGAGCTGTCGAGGCAGTTGCTAAATCGGGTCTCAATGTTTGTCTCATGCATATGTCTGGAGAACCCAAAAATATGCAGCTTAAACCAAGTTATATTGATGTTGTAGCTGAAGTAAGTGGATTTTTATTAGATCGCATAAGTGTCTGTGAGTCAGCAGGAATTCAAAGAAATAAAATACTCATAGATCCTGGATTTGGTTTTGGAAAAAATCTTGAGCATAATTTAATGATATTTCGAAATTTAACTAAATTAAGTGCTTTAGGTTTCCCTATAGTTGTAGGCTTATCTAGAAAATCTATGATAGGCTCAATTTTGAATAAAGCTACAGATGACAGATTATTTGGAAGTATAGCTATGGCGATGCTGGCAGTACAAAAAGGAGCTCAAATACTTCGAGTGCATGATGTAAGTGCTACAGCTGACGTATTGAAAATTATGAGCGCAACAGAATAAAGAGATATTAAATGGCACAGAAAAAATTCTTCGGTACAGATGGTATCAGGGGTAGAGTAGGAGTAAATCCTATAACAGCAGATTTCATGTTAAAGCTTGGATGGGCATCTGGCAAAGTTTTTAGTGAAAAAAGTGAAGGTCGAAAACTCATTATAGTGGGTAAAGATACCCGTGTATCAGGATATATGTTCGAATCAGCAATTCAGGCCGGACTTATTGCAGCAGGAGTTGATGTTGCTCTTTTAGGCCCTATGCCAACACCAGCTATTGCGTATTTAACTAGAACTTTTCGAGCTCAAGCAGGTATTGTAATTAGTGCCTCACATAACCCTTTTTATGATAACGGCGTTAAATTTTTTGGTGCTGATGGGTTTAAGTTACCCGATACAGTTCAGGAAGCCATAGAGTCTTATCTTGATAAACCTCTTGTAACAGAAAATCCATCGAAATTAGGTAAAGCGTTCAGAGTAGAGGATGCTGCGGGTCGATATATTGAGTTTTGTAAGGGAACACTTCCGCCTGGTGGTAACTTAAATGGTCTCAAGATTGTCGTCGATTGTGCTAATGGGGCAACATATCACACAGCACCTATGGTTCTGAGGGAGCTGGGGGCAGCCGTCGTCGAGCTAGCTGTTAAACCTGACGGTTTTAATATCAACGAAAGTTGCGGATCTACGCAACCAGCTATACTTCAAGACGCAGTCTTAAAAGAAAATGCTGATATGGGAATAGCTTTCGATGGCGATGGCGACCGGGTAATGTTCGTTGACCATAAAGGATCGCTGGTAGACGGGGATGAGCTTATATTTGTTATCGCCAAATATAGACACCAGAATGGTGGATGTAGCGGAGTTGCTGGGACACTAATGAGCAATTTAGGTATGGAAAATTCTCTCAGTGAATTGGGTATTCCATTTTTGCGAACAAAGGTTGGTGATCGTTATGTTATTGAAGCATTACGAGATAGGGGCTGGCAACTAGGAGGAGAAAGTTCGGGACATATTATATGTAGTGATCTTACCACCACCGGAGATGCTATTGTTGCTGCATTGCAAGTTTTATATGCAATGAGAGATACATCTGTACCACTAAATACATTAAAAAAGGAGATGCAGAAATATCCTCAAGCTGTGCTTAACGTTCCCATTGAGGATGATTTTAATATAACAAATCATCCGCTAATTATTGAAGCAATTGATAAAGCTGAAACAGACCTTCAAAACACCGGTAGGATATTAATTCGACCTTCTGGAACCGAACCGCTCGTGAGAGTAATGGTTGAAGCGAGCGATCCAGAGATGGTCGATAAGATTGTGAACAGAGTAGCAAAAGTTGTTGCAGCAGAAGCTGGAAAAACCTCTAAATAATAATGATTACCTATTAACTAAGACAGACTTCAAAGATGATTGCTTAATTTACTCTAGTTGAATAATAATAGCATCTCAGATAAGATTGCGCCTTCTTAGGGATAGAGTAATCATTTAATATGTATCGCCCCCTTATAGCTGCAAATTGGAAAATGAATGGCAACAAAAAAAGTGTGTCAGACTTAGCCACACAAATGTTTGATTTGCATTGTGATGCAGATGTTGTAATTTTTCCTCCTTATGTATTGATAAATAGTCTAGTTCAAGCTTTTTCAGATACAGCCATTAAAGTGGGAGGGCAGAATATATCTGAGTATGATTCTGGAGCATATACTGGTGAAATCTCATCTGTGATGCTTAAAGATATAGGTTGTGAATACTGCCTCGTGGGGCACTCTGAAAGAAGACATCTCTTTGGCGAAGATAACTCTCAGGTTGCAAGTAAGTTCTATCAGTCAAATAGAGTTGGATTGAACCCAATTCTGTGTTTAGGTGAAACACTCGAACAACGAGAGAAAAATCAAACTATTGATACTATTAGTTCACAAATAGAGGCTGTATTAAAATATAGCGAGAAAAATTTACCATCAGCTATGCTTATAGCTTATGAGCCTGTTTGGGCCATAGGATCGGGAAGTCCCGCAGGTCTTGATCAAATAAAGAACGTGCATCAATATATTAGAAGTAAACTACATTCTTACGAAATAGAAGCAAGAATTCTCTATGGCGGCAGTGTCACTTCTAGAAATGCCGGAGATCTTCTTAAAGAATCAGAAGTAGATGGACTACTGATAGGCGGAGCGTCCTTAGATGCTGAGCTGTTTGCTCAAATATGTAAGCTAGCATAAATAATTAATTTAATAATTTGGTTAAAAGAAAATGGAAAAATTTACATTAATCGTACACATACTTACCGGTATTGCAATCATCGGTATGATTTTACTGCAACAAGGTAAAGGTGCGGAAGCAGGCGCATCATTCGGATCTGGTGCCTCACAGACTATGCTTGGGAGTGTTGGTAGTTGGAATTTTTTTAGCAAAGTAACAGCAATTCTTGCAACAGTATTCTTCATCACAAGCTTCGGATTGGCAGTGATAGCCAAAGACCGTATAGCTGTTACAGACGAGATTCTGCCCAGTCTAGAGGCCATCGAGGAGTCGATAGAAACAGATCTTCCAGAAATTGATATTTCTCAAGAATCCTCTGACCTACCAGAATGATATCAATGAATTGCCCAAGTGGTGGAATTGGTAGACACGCTATCTTGAGGGGGTAG
>NYXF01000056.1 GCA_002685455.1 Porticoccus sp.
TGATGAGAATTGGCCTAATAAAAGCGGTATAAGCACGCTTATACCCATGGATGTTCAGAGGTTATATGTCACGCCCAAGTCATCACCCGAGGAACAACTAAAACTTTCAAAAAAACAATTAAAAAGAATAAAGATATCCTCTCTCAATACTATTTTCAGTTTTAGCGGAAAAAAAGATGACAAATCACTCAAAGTAAGCCCTTTAGTTTCTGACCTAAAAAAAATGGAGATTGAAGATCTTGGTATCGATATTTCCATATTAAGCAATCCAGTATACGAAAATATTTCAATTGTAAAATTAGAGAGAATTAAATGCGTCAGAGGACCTATTGTTAATCTTGCTGAAGAAGATATTACCGGCGGAAGTGGTATTCTAAAAAATCAAGCATCATGCCCATTCAATGCTTTTGCAATACACCGATTAGGAGCAAAAGAGATACAGTCTCCATCATTTGGATTATCTAATCTAGAAAGAGGTGTAATTATCCATAAGTGTATGCAGATTTTATGGGAGAAAATCTGTTCTCAAGAAAGGTTGATATATTTAACGGAACAAGAGCTGAATAAAACTATCAGAATGTCTGTTTGTTCAGTTATAGACGAATGGAAAACTAAAAGACCGGATATTATGAGATCAAAATACGCCTCATTTGAAATCCAACGCTTAACCAAATTGATACTAAGCTGGCTAAATATCGAAAAAGAAAGGACGCCTTTTAAAACCTGGTCCTTGGAAAAATCAGAAAGAACAGAGATAGGTGGGCTACCACTTAAGCTTATGATTGACCGTATAGATATGGCTGACAATGGAGAATACATTGTAATAGACTATAAAACTGGTAACAAATGCAATACTAATTCCTGGGATGGAGATAGACCTGTAGAACCACAGTTACCTCTATATGCCCTTTTGGGGAAAGTAAAAATAGCAGGTGTAGCTTTTGCTCAAATTAATATTTCATCACAAAGTTTTGTTGGATACACAAAAACAGCTGACTCTCTTCCTGGGCTAATTCCATCAAATGAAAATTGGGACGATCGTATAGCTCGATGGAGGAAATCTCTGGAGCGACTGTCTGAAGAGTTTATTGAAGGTTATGCTGTGGCAGGTAATATGAACAAATCAAGCTCTAAATTAAATCAGCACCTCATTCCGCTAAATCGATTATACGAAAAAAATATGGAATTATATATGGAAAATGTAACTTGTATCTTTAAAAAACAGAAGTCATCCAATTAATGCAAGAGCATGATCAAGCTCAAAGATTACAGGCCTTAGAACCTTTCCAGTCTTTTGCTGTTTCGGCCCCAGCAGGTTCTGGTAAAACAGAGCTGCTAGCACAAAGGGTATTGAGACTTTTAGGTATAGTCGAAAATCCTGAAGAAATTGTGTGCATGACTTTTGCCAATAAAGCTGCTGACGAGATGAAAAGTCGTGTAATGGAGTATTTAGTTAAGGCCTCAGCAAACATAAGCAAAAAAAACAGCTCGAACATTAAAAATCACGAAGCTTTAGCTATAAATTTAGCAAAAAAAGCATTAAATAGAAATAAAGAGAAAGGTTGGGATTTACTTGATAACCCTTCTAGATTAAGAATATACACAATCGATGGATTTTGTCGGAAGCTTACAGGACAACTCCCTCTTGAAAGTGGCTTTAATCCTCACACTAAGGATCTCCTTGAACCGACCACTTTATATAAAAAAGTAGTATCAGAGTTAATTTTAGCTCAAGTAGAAGAAAATAATAATACAAGCAAGGCAATTTCGACCCTTTTAGTTCTTCTTGATAATGATTTGAATGCACTTCAAAGTTTATTAGTAAATCTGTTACAAGACAGAGGTCAGAGTATCGCTCATCTTTATCAAACAGATGAAGCCCGAGATTATCTTGAGAGTTCATTGAATGAGGTAATAAAAGAAACCCTTTTATCTTTAAAGATTATGCTCGAGCCATTTGAGGGTGAGTTATTAGAGCTCGTAAACTATGCCGTTATCAACCTTGTGTTTTTAGATAATCGAAAAAATGCTAATTTACTTTCCTGCTCAAATCTAAAAAATCTTCCTGAAGCCACAGCGTCGAAATATCAACAATGGGCTGGCTTATTATCAATGTTACTTACGAAAGAAAATAAATGGAGACAAAGAAAAGGATTAAAGGCTGATCAAGGATTTCCTACAATAGATAGTTCCATTGAAAATAAACAAGAAGCTAAGGAGCATGCAACACAAAAAAAAGAAGATATGGCTTCTCTGATTGAAAAATTGCGTGATAAACCTGGGGTCTATAAAGCGCTATGTGAATTAACTTATCTACCTGTTCATCACTATAGTGACGAACAATGGCAAACACTTAAAGCGCTAAAATCGATTCTTTTAGAGCTCAGCGGTCTGTTAAGTGTAGCTCTTAAACAAAATAAAGCTTGTGATTATACAGAGGTAACTTTTGCTGCTCTGCGCTCACTTGGTACTGACGAAACACCAACTGAACTTGCATTTAAGTTGGACTATACAGTTAAACATATTTTAGTGGATGAATTCCAAGACACCTCGTCTCTTCAATTTAAATTAATAAAAAATTTGACCCGTGAGTGGCAGGCTAATGATAATCGAAGCTTGTTTATTGTGGGTGATCCAATGCAATGTCTTTATTCATGGCGAGGGGCTAATGTGAAGCAATTCATGCAAGTGAGAGAAAACCCTGTGGGGAATATAAATCTTAGAAAGATTGATTTAACAGTTAATTTTAGATCAGAAGAAAAAATAGTTGACTGGGTTAACGATGTGTTTCAGTACGCTTTTGACGACAGCGATGATCTCGGTAGAGGATCAATAGGTTACAGTCGATCAGTGGCGTCCCGTAAAGAGCTTCACTCAAAAGATAATGTGAGTAAAAAACTAATTACACTCAATGAGTTTATTGATTATAAGGGATCGACAGATGCAAAGAAAGCTGAAGCTAAGCACATTACCTCACTGGTTTGCGAAGCACAGAAAACTGACCCAAAGGGTTCAATTGCTATTTTAGCGAATACGCGAAATTTATTGCCTGAAATTCTTATTGCACTGAAAGCTGAAGGAATAAGCTGGCAAGCAACTGAAATAGACTCTTTGGGTGATCGAATGCCTATTATTGATCTAAAGTCGCTGACCAGAGCCCTATTATCACCTTCAGACCGCATCGCTTGGTTAGCAATACTTAGATCACCATGGTGCGGACTCAGCCTTAATGATTTATTTTTGGTCGCAAACTATAAAGCAAAAAGCGAAGATGCCTCCTTAAGCACTTACCCCTCCCCTATTATCACAAATATATTCAGATATACCGAGATACAGGATATTTCAACAGATGGCAAACAAATACTTAGTCGCTGTCGAGCTGTGATCAAATCAAGTTGGGAGAAACGCTTCAAAAAACCACTTAGGTTATGGATAGAAAACACCTGGATTGAACTAGGTGGGCCAAATTCTTTAACCTCAGAGGAAGAATTAAATTGTTGCCAACAATATTTTGATTTGCTGGAACTTCATGAAAATTTTGGTCAAATTACCGATTGGATTGTATTTGAAAAAGCTCTCGAAGGACTCTATGTTGAGCCAAGCGAAAAATCTGATCCCAATATATTCATAATGACTATTCACAAAGCAAAGGGGCTCGAATTCGATACAGTGATAATCCCTGGCTTAAACGCCCCAAATAGAAACAATAATAAACCAGAGCCACTTATTAGGTGGCACGAAAGGACAAATAAAAAAGGGGAAAATCGACTAATTATTGGCCCAAGACCTGAAACTGGAGAAGAAAACGATCGTATCTTTAATTATCTCAAACAAGAAAATAAATATAGAGAAGAGCTTGAAAGAATTAGAAAAATTTATGTTGGTGCAACAAGAGCTAAAAAAAGACTTCACTTGACATATACAATGAGCACTAAAGACAGGGCAGGGAAAACTAATGAAATAAAACCCTCAGTGGGTACTTTATTAAATGCTCTCCTTGGGCAAAACTTTGATAAGGCTCGACTCGAGAATCATCCCTCTGTATCTTATAAAAGTCATGATTGTCGATCAGATGAATATGGTAAATTTATCGACGAAGAAAGTTATAATTTACTCGTTTATCTCGACAGACTTCCTGCATCTTGGAAACAATCCCTCAGCTTAAATAAAACTAAAATGGCTGATTCTGTAGCTGATATAGCACCCTCATTAAGCGAAAAGGAAACTTCATCCGTTATAGATAATAAAAGCAAATATATAGGTATTGTTATGCATCGTATATTAAAACAAATAGTGATTGATGGGATCAGCAAATGGGATGAAAAAAGAATAAAAGATCAGATGCCATCATGGCGGTCGCAGCTTCAAGGGCTTGGTCTAACTTCCTATGACCACTCGCTGAGATTACTTCAGCGATCGGTAGAGGGATGTATTAATGATAAAAATAACCATTGGATTTTTGATTCATCGCATAAGGAAAGCAAGTGTGAGTACCGCGTTGGTTATAAACCATTAGAAGGGGATTTTACAAAAACTTCTATCATAGACCGATGTTTTATTTTGAACGGTATCCAGTGGGTTATAGACTATAAGTCAACTGAACCAAGTAAAGGTCAATCTAGAGATATTTTTTTATGTCAAGAAGTAACAGAATACAAGAAAACATTAAAACATTATGAAAAAATTCTACATGGTATCAATAATCTACCTACTAAAGCAGGGCTCTATTTTCCACTCATGCGACATCTTGAAATTATCTAAATGATATATCATTATTTTGGAAAATAATTCTCAATATTGATGAAATCTGCACTTATCTTGAATAAATAAGGATATTTAAGCTATATCCTTTACACTTTGCCGTAAATTTTAATGTAGAATATCAACTAATTCGATATTCTTTGGTAGATAAAAATATGACGCGAGCTGTTGAAAATATCAATATCGACTCACAAGAGATACTGATATCGCCTAAGGCGCTCAAAGAAAAAATAAAAATAAGTGATGCTGCCCGAAATACTGTAAATATTGGCCGTGCTGCTATTGAAAATATTCTTGATAGAAAAGATCACAGAATTTTTATTGTCTTAGGACCCTGCTCAATTCATGATATCGACGCAGCCATAGATTATGCAAAGCGTTTGAAGCTGCTAGCCGACGAAGTTAATGACACATTATGTCTGGTGATGCGCGTTTATTTTGAAAAACCAAGAACCACTACAGGATGGAAAGGTCTCATCAATGATCCCTTTCTTAATGATTCTTTTAAAATCACTGAAGGCCTTCATGTAGGAAGAAAATTATTAATGGAAATAGCTGAAATTGGTTTACCAACTGCCACAGAAGCCTTAGATCCAATATCTCCACAATATATGCATGACTTAATCACATGGGCAGCTGTTGGCGCACGTACTACAGAGTCTCAAACACATCGGGAAATGGCCTCTGGTTTATCTTCAGCGGTTGGTTTTAAAAACGGGACCGATGGTGGTCTTTCAGTTGCAATAAATGCATTAAAATCGGTTGCAAGTCCCCACCGTTTTTTGGGTATAAATGCTGATGGTAATGTTTCTGTTGTAACTACCTCAGGAAACTCATATTCGCATGTGGTTCTTCGTGGTGGAGATGGGAAACCCAATTATGACTCAGTGAGCATATCTATAGCGGAAGAGAAGTTGAGATCCTCAGGAATTAAAGAAAACATCATGGTTGATTGCAGTCATGCTAATTCAAATAAAAATCATAAATTACAGCCAATAGTTGTTGAAAACGTTACTAATCAGATTCTAGAAGGAAATAAATCAATTATCGGCCTGATGATCGAAAGCAACATAAACGAGGGAAATCAAATCATTACTAACGATATCTCAGACTTAAAATACGGAGTCTCGGTAACAGATTCATGTATAGATTGGAGTACAACGGAAAAAACAATAAAAGATATGCGTAATAAACTTAGAGGCTCTCTCTTCAAAAGAAAAATATAAAGCTAATTAAAACTTAAATTACATGTAAGCTTTACTTTTATCTGTATGATCAGTGATGTCCTTGATTCCCTTTAATTCAGGAATTTTCTCCATCATGGTTTTTTCAACTCCATCTTTCAACGTTATATCTGCTGACCCACAACCTTGACAACCTCCGCCAAACTTCAAGATTGCAATATTATCTACAACTTCCTCTAAACTAATATTACCGCCATGTGCAGCTAATCCAGGATTCACATCGTTATACAAAACATAATTTATCTTATCTTCAATTGCGCTATCATCATTGATATTAGGCATACGCGAGTTTGGAGCTCTTATAGTAAGCTGACCTCCAAACTTATCATCAGAGTAATCTACTTTGGCATCCTCTAAAAAGGGTAAACTTTTTTGACCAAAATAGGCTTTGAAATCAATATAATCAATTATAACATCATCTTCTTTCTCTTCGCCGGGACGACAATAAGCAATACAAGTTTCAGCCTTAGGTGTTCCAGGATCTGATACAAATACTCTAATACCGATGCCTTCTGTGTCCTGTTTTTCTAATAATTCCGCAAGATATTTTTGAGCGGATTCTGTAATATTTATATTTAACATTTAATTTTTGTACAATTTTTATAATTAAAAACTAAAGAATATACGATAAATTATTTTATCATTCTTGTCCTTTGTCGACAATCATGGGGATTACAGTTTATTTAATTCATTATCTATATCAAAATTTTTTGATATAGATAAATCGATATGCTAAAATATTTTTAAAATTTTTACCGAAATGGAATTTAGAATGAGCCAACGAGAAGAACGCATAAATAAATTAAAGGAAGAGGCTCAACGTCGGATTCTAATACTAGATGGACCAATGGGCACTATGATTCAGCAACATAAACTCAAAGAGGCTGATTATAGGGGTGTCAGATTTAAAGACTTTGATCATGAAGTAGCGGGTAATAATGATCTTCTGTCGTTGACTCAAAGAAAGCTAATTAAGGATATACATCTAGCCTATCTAGAGGCTGGGGCAGATATTCTCGAGACAAATACATTTAACTCCACTTCCATATCATTAGCTGATTATGGTATGGAGAACCTTGTTTATGAGCTTAACAAGTGTGGTGCAGAAATTGCCAGAGAAGCTTGTGATGAATTCTCTACTGTTGAAAATCCGAAATGGATTGCTGGTGTTTTAGGGCCTACGAGCCGGACGTTATCAATATCTCCAGATGTTAACGACCCAGGTGCACGTAATACTAATTTTGATGAACTTGTCGAGACATATATTGAAGCAACTGAAGCATTAATAGATGGTGGAAGTGATCTTATATTAATAGAAACAGTCTTTGATACCTTAAATGCAAAAGCAGCAATTTTTGCTGTTACAACAACCTTTGAAAAATTAGGTATTGAATTACCGATCATGATCTCCGGCACTATCACTGATGCCAGCGGTAGAACTCTTTCAGGTCAAACAACTGAAGCGTTCTGGAACTCAGTTGCTCATGCAAAACCCTTTTCTATAGGACTTAATTGCGCTCTTGGAGCAAAAGAAATCCGCCCCTATATAAAAGAGTTATCAAAAATTTCTGATACTTTGATCAGCGCTCATCCAAATGCAGGCTTACCAAATGAGTTTGGCGAATACGACGAAACTCCAACAGAAACAAGCGGAATACTCTCAGAGTTTGCTCAAAGTGGATTTCTAAATATTGTTGGAGGTTGTTGTGGTACAACACCGAAACATATTGAAGAGATAGCTAAAAGTGTTAAATCAGCTAAGGCGCGAAAAGCACCTACCATAAAACCTTGTTGTCGATTATCTGGTCTTGAAGCCTACAGTATGTCCCAAGACTCTTTGTTTGTGAATATAGGTGAAAGATGCAACGTCACAGGATCCGCAAATTTCAAAAAACTAATACTAGAGGGTCAATACGAAGATGCCTTAGATGTTGCCCGACAACAGGTAGAAAATGGAGCCCAGATCATTGACATTAACATGGATGAAGGCATGTTAGATGCAGTCGAAGCTATGACCACCTTTACTAAACTAATTGCTTCTGAGCCGGATATATCGAGAATTCCATTAATGATTGATTCCTCTAAATGGCATGTAATTGAATCTGGCTTAAAGTGGACGCAAGGCAAATGTATTGTAAACTCTATTAGCCTCAAAGAAGGAGAAGCACCCTTCATAGAGCAGGCTAAATTATGTAAAAAGTATGGCGCAGCTGTAGTTGTTATGGCTTTTGATACAAAAGGCCAAGCTGATAACTTAGAGCGTAGAAAAGAAATATGTGAGCGGAGCTACAATATACTTGTAAAACAGGTAGGCTTTAATCCTTCAGATATAATTTTCGACCCAAATGTTTTTGCAGTAGCAACCGGAATAGAAGAACATAATAATTATGCAGTAGACTTCATAGAAAGCACTCGCTGGATTAAAAAAAATTTACCGTTAGCGCTCATTTCAGGAGGGATCAGTAACGTTTCTTTTTCATTTCGCGGAAACAATCCTGTGAGGGAAGCTATTCACTCAGTATTCCTCTTGCATGCAATACGTGCTGGTCTAAGCATGGGTATTGTTAATGCAGGTCAGCTCACTGTGTATAGTGAAATTCCAAAAGAGCTCTGTGATAAAGTAGAAGCTGTTATTCAAAATCTCTCTCCTACAAGTACTGAAGATCTAGTATCAATCGCTCAGAATTACCATATCGACGGGAATAGGAAAGATAGTAAAACTGATGTTGAGTGGAGATCTTGGTCGATAGAGAAACGCCTAGAGTACGCTCTCGTTAAGGGGATTACTACTTATATTATAGAAGATACGGAAGAATGTAGACTTAGTGCTGAGAGACCCCTTCATGTTATTGAAGGGCCATTGATGGATGGCATGAATGTTGTTGGAGATTTATTTGGTGAAGGCAAGATGTTTCTTCCGCAGGTAGTCAAATCAGCTAGGGTAATGAAGCAGTCAGTTGCCCACCTGCAACCTTTCATAGAGAATGAAAAAACTGAGAAATTAGCACATAACGGAAAGATATTAATGGCTACTGTTAAGGGTGATGTTCATGATATCGGTAAAAATATCGTTGGTGTTGTTCTTGGTTGTAATAATTATGAGGTAATAGATCTTGGTGTTATGGTCTCTGCAGAAAAAATAATAGAGACTGCTGTGAAAGAAAAAGTCGACATAATAGGACTTTCCGGTTTAATTACGCCCTCTTTAGATGAGATGGTTTATGTTGCATCTGAACTTGAACGAAAAAATTTGAACTTTCCTCTTTTGATTGGCGGAGCTACAACATCAAAAGCACATACAGCTGTAAAGATTGATCCTAATTATAATCGAAATCAGACTATATACGTTTCGGACGCATCTAGAGCTGTAGGTGTTGCAGGTAAACTTCTAAATAAAAAAGAAAAGGATAAATATATCAAGGAAGTGCAACTCGAATACGAGCAAGTCAGGGATAGAGCTATTAATAGAAAACCAAGAAATAGCCCCCTGTCATATGCGGAAGCAAAAAAAGCAAAATACAAAATTGATTGGGCTGAATATACTCCGCCTTTACCCAATGTTTTGGGAGTTCAAATTTTAGATGATTATCCAATCGAATCGTTACTAAATCATATTGATTGGACACCTTTCTTTATCACGTGGAATCTTGCGGGCAAATACCCCCAAATACTTAATGATCATCTTGTAGGCGGAGCTGCTACAGATTTATTTAAAGATGCACAATTGATGCTTAAAAAGCTTATTAAAGAAAAAACACTCAAAGCTTCTGCAGTATTTGGGTTGTGGCCAGCAAATACAATAAATGATGATGATATTGAGGTTTACGAAGATCAGACTCGCAAATCAATTAAGTCTACTCTCCATCATATCAGACAACAGTCGCCAAAGAATAATAACAACAAAGAAATGTTATCTTTAGGAGACTTTGTTGCTCCCAAAGAAACAAGTATTAATGATTATATAGGTGGTTTTGCAGTAACAACCGGCTTAGGAGTAGAGAAGCTTGCTACTGAATATGAAAAAAAAGGTGATGATTATAATAGTATTTTAGTCAAAGCTCTGGCAGATAGGCTTGCCGAAGCCTTTGCAGAGCACTTGCATGAAAGGATTAGAAAAGAATATTGGGGTTACTCAACTGATGAGGATCTGGATAATGAAGAATTAATAAAAGAGAAATATCGGGGGATCAGACCTGCTCCTGGCTACCCATCTTGTCCCGATCATACAGAAAAAAAACAATTATTTAATCTATTAAATGTGAGTGAAAATATAGGGGTTAGTTTGACTGATAGTTTTGCTATGAAGCCTGCAGCATCTGTTAGTGGTTGGTATTTTTCACACCCTAAGTCCAAATATTTCAATGTAGGAAAAATAAAAGAAGATCAATTAGAGAGTTTAGCGGCAAGGAAGCAATTTGATATATCTGAGATGAAAAGATGGCTTAGGCCAAATATATAAAAAATCTAAGGGCAATGCCATGCAAAAAAAATCAGATTACCATAATAAAAATACGCTTAAGCCAAATTTTTGGACAATTGTATTGAGCATATTAGCTGCATTTATTGGTGTGCAAAGCGACAAAAATAGGGCAAGAGATTTCAAGCATGGTAATATTTATAATTTTATTATAGCCGGAATCATTTTTACTATAATTTTTATCATATTTGTTACGACTGTAGTCAGTTCAGTGATTAATAACTAGAATCCAAATGTATCGCATATTCAGAATTATAAAATCAAGTGGAACTTAATTTGGTTTTTAGAAAAATCATATTACTACTTTTACTTATTGCTTAGCCAAAATAAAACAGTTGCCACAAAGATGCAGGAAAATGAGATGGCTGCGATAGCATCTACCAAGCTATTGTCTTTTTGTTTAATTTTATTATCGGCTATTTTTTCTGACATATTGTATGATCTCGAATTTTGTGATGATAACTTAGGTTTCACTTTAACTAACTCATAAATATAGTGATTATAACAATCATATTTTAAGTTGTCCTCATTACTTATAATTACGTAGAGTATATAATCGATTAAATCTTGTAATATTATGGAATGATTTTATTTAAGATATCTATCAATTATAATTTGATTCCATTAAACAAACAGTTTTTATGCATAAAAAACCAACTGATTTCTATTATTCTGACCATCAATAATGGATAATACGATAGTTATGAGTTCACTAATATTATAATTATTTATGTATATATATACTGAGCAAGATCAAAAAATTATAGAGCAACGCGTCTCACAATTTCAAAATCAAACTAATCGTTATTTGGCTGGAGAGCTTTCTAATGAAGAGTTTCTTCCTTTACGTCTGCAGAATGGTCTGTATATCCAGCGTCTTGCGCCGATGTTACGTATTGCAGTTCCCTACGGCTTATTAAGTTCGATTCAGCTAAGAAAATTAGCACATATTACAAGACTTTATGATAAAGGTTATTGCCATGTGACTACGCGTCAGAACATCCAGCTCAATTGGCCAAAATTAGAAGATGTGCCAAAAATACTTGCAGAGTTAGCAGAAGTCCAAATGCATGCGGTACAAACAAGCGGAAATTGTATACGAAATACTACTTCCGATCAGTTTGCTGGTGCCTCTGAAAATGAACTTGAAGATCCCCGCCCGTGGTGTGAAATAATTAGGCAATGGTCTACTTTTCATCCTGAATTTGCATTTTTACCACGTAAATTCAAAATTGCTGTTTCTGGAACAAATGACGATAGAGCTGCGATACAAGTTCACGATATTGGTATTCAAATTGTTAAAAATACCTCTAGTGAAATAGGTTTTAAAATATTTGTTGGTGGAGGTTTAGGCCGTACACCTGTTATTGGATCAGTAATCCGAGAATTTCTGCCTCAAGAAGATCTGCTTACATATCTGGATGCTATTTTACGTGTTTATAATCGATACGGTAACAGATCCAATAAGTATAAAGCCAGAATAAAAATCTTAGTTAAAGCATGGACGCCTGAGGTATTTTCACAGGAGGTCGAAGACGAATGGGAATACACTAAAGATACTCTGGGAAAGCTAACACGAGAGGAAATTGATAGAGTAAAAGGCTTCTTTACGCAACCTTCCTATGAAAACCTTGACGATAAAAAATTAAATAAACTTATTAAAACCCAAGCAAAAGAAAATATCGCTTTTGATAAGTGGCTTCAAAGAAATGTTAGGGCGCACAAATTAGAAGGTTATGCTTCTGTAACCTTGTCGTTAAAACCGACGGGAGTAGCCCCTGGAGATTTAACTGATACCCAGCTTGAATCTATTGCAGACTTAGCAGACGAATTTTCATTTAGCGAAGTAAGGGCAACACATAATCAAAATATAGTTTTGGCTGATGTTAATAAATCTAACCTTTTTAATTTGTGGGAAAAAGCAAAAATTGGCGGTTTTGCTACTCCAAATATTAATACACTAACAGATATGATCTGTTGCCCAGGTGGTGATTTCTGTTCTTTAGCTAATGCGAAATCTATACCTATAGCAGAAGCTATACAAAGGAAATTTGAAGATTTAGATTATGTTTATGATCTAGGTGATCTATCATTAAATATATCTGGATGTATGAACGCGTGTGGTCATCATCATGTCGGTAATATAGGAGTATTGGGCGTCGATAAAAAAGGGGTTGAATTCTATCAAATTCAACTTGGTGGAAGTTCTGGTAATGACGCCTCTTTAGCAAAAGTTCTGGGGCCATCTTTTGGGGAATCCGAAGTACCTGATGTAATTGAAAAAATTCTTAGCGTATACGTGGAGCACCGAAAAGGTGATGAACTATTTATAGATACCTATCGTCGAATTGGTGCTGAGCCTTTTAAAGAAAAGGTCTACCCGAAAAATATAGGGGCAATTAATCCTCTTAATAAAAAAGGGGTCTAAATATGCCAAAAATTATCAAAGGTACGGAAATCGTTGATGATCCTTGGATAATTATAGAAAAGGATTTCTCAGGCCAGTTGCCGGTGGGTAAACTTCCATTACTTCCGATGCAGTATTGGTTAGATAATCACGAGAAATTGAATCTTACAGTAGCTGGAATTTGGATTGATAGCGATGAGTCGGTTGAACTAGTCGGTCATGAAGCTAACCTCTTTCCTTTAATTGCAGTAAATTTTCCAACTTTTACTGATGGAAGAGGTTTTTCAATTGGTAGGCTTTTAAGAGAGCGTTATGAATTTAACGGGCAGTTGAGGGCCATAGGAAATCCGATACAAGATCAATTATTTTACCTTATGAGATGTGGCTTTAACTCTTTTGACCTTAAAGAAGGGACCAATTTAGAAGTAGCTATTTCATCACTAAACGACTTTGACAGCAGTTATCAGGCAGCTATTGTTCCGCCTGAGCCCCTATTTGTTTTGAATTCCTTAAAGAAGAATTAAAATTTCGTAAATTATATAAGTATTCTGAAAAAACTAAAAATACCTCTGAGTCATTTTAATTTTGGATATATAATAAAGGTTGTTTCTGGATAGAGAGTACTCGAGCGTCTATATGAATGAAGCTGTATTTCAATCATTTTTTTTTATTTTTACTGGATCAGCTATTATTGCGACAATTGCAATTTATGGTCGACAGCCACTTCTTGTATGTTATATTTTTTTAGGGGGACTAATTGGTCCTTTTGGATTTGGTTGGGTTCCTGACATTAATCTTTTATCCGAAATAGCAGAAATAGGCATCATATTCCTTCTATTTCTTCTAGGTCTTGATCTACAACCACAGTCTCTTTTGTTCACATTAAAAAAAGTTACTGTAGTAACCATCCTAAGTTCAATTATATTTGCCCTAACAGGCTATGTTATCGCTGACTTATTTCATTACAGTCTAACAGAGTGTTTAGTAATTGGTGCTGCAATGATGTTTTCTAGCACTCTTATATGTATTAAATTGCTGCCAACTACAATACTTCACCATAGGCATATTGGTGAAATGATTACTGGGTTATTATTAATGCAAGATTTTATTGCTATTTTTGTATTACTTGTACTTTTTAGCAGTGGCTCTGGCCGTGTTGATTTAACTCAAATTGGGCTGACACTTTTAACGCTTCCATTACTTATTCTTTTTTCATGGGCTTTTGTAAAATTAATAATTTTAAAATTAATCAGTAAATTTGATCGAATGGGTGAGTACATCTTTCTATTATCAATTGGATGGTGCCTAGGCTTATCTGAAATAGCAGAAATCTTAGGTCTATCTAGAGAGATAGGTGCATTTGTAGCAGGAATAAGTATTGCCTCCAATCCTATTTCTCAGCATATCGCTCTCACACTTAAACCTCTAAGAGATTTTTTTCTGATATTATTTTTCTTTTCTATAGGGGCAGGCTTCAATCTCAAATTTTTACCAGAAGTGGCTATAGCTGCTATAGTTTTATCTATTTGCATACTTCTAATTAAGCCAATAGTTTTTAGATTCTTACTTGGCAAACAGAGTGAAAAAAAAGATCTCGCTTGGGATATAGGATTTCGATTAGGGCAAAATAGTGAATTTTCACTTCTTATTGCTTATGTTGCATATAAAGCTTCTATTATTAGCACTCAAGCATCCCATCTTATTCAAGCTACAGCGATATTTACATTTTTGATCTCAAGTTATATCGTCATATATAATTTTCCAAGTCCTATCGCAACTAATGACAAGCTCAGGCGGGATTAGTTTTTTTAACTTGTAGTAAAACTATATTATACCAAGCATTAATTAATAGGCTGGCATCCAAAATCTTATGAGTATAAAAAATCTACTAAATAAACATATAAGAGCTGCAATGATCGAAGCTGGTCTACCTGAAGACTGTTCTCCAAACATAACTAAAAGTATAAGGCCAGAATTTGGTGATTTTCAAGTGAATGGAACTATGGCTGCAGCCAAAATGATAGGATCTAACCCTCGTCAGCTAGCAAAAAACATAGTGAACGAAGTTAATCTAGAGGGTATTGCAAAAAAAATTGAGATAGCTGGGCCAGGCTTCATCAACATCTATCTCTCTAATGAGTTTTTGAATCAAACGACCACCAATCTTATTGTCAAAAATTCTTTGGGTATCATAAAGAAAGAAGCTCAAAAAATAGTTATCGATTACTCATCTCCAAATCTTGCAAAAGAAATGCATGTAGGTCATCTCCGCAGCACAATTATTGGTGATGCCGTAGCTCGAATTTTAGAGTTCATTGGTCATAATGTTGTAAGACAAAATCATATGGGTGACTGGGGGACCCAATTTGGTATGCTTATTGCGGAACTAGAAGATCAACATAATGTTAACAGTGAAGGTGGATTTCTTCTTAGTGACCTCGAAAAGTTTTATAGGCAGTCAAAAAAACACTTTGATACAGATGCGAATTTTGCAGATAAAGCCAGAGAATACGTCGTCAGGCTTCAATCTGGTGATAGCTATTGTCGCAAACTATGGAAAAAATTCATCGATATATCGATAGCACATAGTCAATCAATTTATTCGAGCCTAAATGTCACTCTAAAAGTGTCTGATATAAAATCAGAGAGCTTTTATAATGGAGATCTAAAAGGAATGTTAGATGACTTAAAAAATAAAGGCTTAGCAAAAGAGGATCAAGGGGCGCAAATAGTATTTCTTGACGAACTGGCAGATAAAAATGGTAAACCAAGCCCAGTAATTATCGAAAAATCTGGAGGTGGTTTTTTGTATGCTGCAACTGATTTAGCAGCATTAAGATATCGAAATGATGTGATAAAACCAAATAGAATTTTGTATTTCATAGATGCACGTCAATCTCTACATATGAAACAGATATTTATTTTAGCAAAAAAAGCAGGGTTCGTTGATAAAAAAATATCCTTAGAGCATCATGCTTTTGGAACAATGATGGATAAAAATGGCAAGCCGTTTAAAACTCGAAGCGGCGATACAATCAAATTAAATGATTTAATAAATGAAGCTATCAAAAAAGCCTCTGTATTAATAAGAAAAAAAAATCCATCTTTAACAAATAAAGAAGCTCAAATTATCTCAAAAAAATTAGGCATTGGAGCGATTAAGTATGCAGATTTAAGTAAAACTCGCACAAATGATTATATTTTTGATTGGGATTCTATGTTGAGCTTTGAGGGAAATACTTCGCCTTATCTCCAGTATGCCTATACTAGAATTTACAGCATTTTTGAAAAAAGTGCTTATAGTTTAGATGAAATTACTGTTGATGTTCATATAGCTACCGAGGAGGAGAGAGATTTAGTATTAAATCTTCTTTGTTTTGGTGAGACACTTGACCAGGTTGCAAAAGAATGTCAGCCACATATTTTATGCTCATATTTATATGCTCTGGCAAGCTCATATATGATTTTTTATGAGTGTTGCCCAATATTAAAAGAGGATGTTCCGCCAAAAATAAAAATGAGTCGATTAATGCTATCGAAAACAACATCGCAGATACTAAAAAAAGGTCTTGATTTGCTCGGTATTGATGTAATGAGAAAAATGTAAATTCATAGTTTTTGGGTGCTGATGATATTTTCTTACTCCTTAAAATTAAAACTCTTATTTTCTTTTTTTGACGTGATTCATTAATCTTCTTTTTTTTAAAATTTGTCTGTTGGTTAATTTGTTCTTTTTCCCTTCATAGGGATTATCACTTGACCGATACTCAATTTTTACTGGTGTACCATGAAGGTCAAGAGCTCTAGAAAAAGTTTTCTCTAAGTAACGAGAATAATGCGAGGGAATTTCATTAATTTGGTTTCCATGAATTACTATTATTGGTGGATTCTTTCCACCAGCATGTGCGTAACGAAGTTTAATACGTCTTCCTCTTACTAATGGGGGCTGATGATGCGCGATCGCTTCTTGGAGGATTATTGTTAACTTATTGGTGCTTAATTTATCAGTTGCGGATGCGTAGGATTTTTCTATTGATTTATACAGATTACCTACACCTGTTCCGTGTAAAGCAGAAATAAAGTGGATATCTGCAAAATTTACAAAATGTAATCGTCTATCTAACTGAACCCTGACCCTATCTTTTGTGTAATCTTTTAGTCCATCCCATTTGTTGATTGCTATTACCAAAGCTCTTCCTGAGTCAATTATTGTACCCATTAGATGCATATCTTGATCAACCAGCCCCTCATGAGCGTCAACTAAAAAAATAACCACGTTCGCATCATCTATGGATTGCAAGGTTTTTACAATTGAAAATTTTTCAATTGTTAAAGAAATATTTTTACGTTTTCGGATTCCAGCAGTATCAATCAAAGTATATATTTTATCGCCTCTTTCATAACTAATGTATATGCTATCTCTGGTTGTTCCTGGCTCGTCAAAGACTACCACTCGGTCTTCTCCTAGCATTTTATTCACTAGTGTTGATTTACCAACGTTCGGCCTACCTACTATAGCGATCTTAATACCCATTTTTGAAATATTATCTTCTTCCGAAATAGATTCGGGAAATGGCTCCAAGATATCCTTCATCAGACTTTTTACACCGCGACCATGAGTAGCTGTTATTGGATATATTTTTTTTAGGCCTAACTCAAAAAATTCAGCAGAGGCAATATCAGGATTGATACCATCAATCTTATTAGCAACTAGAAAAATGTTACATTCTTTTTCTCTTAAGTATTCGGCTAAATCTAGGTCTGTTGACGTCAATCCCGCTCTACTGTCAACAATAAAAATGACTATATCAGCCTCTTGTATTGCTAGCATAGACTGTTCCGCCGAGATCGAATCAATACCTTCTTCTGTCCCGGTTATACCTCCAGTATCTATAAGTATGTACTTTTTTCCAAGCATATTTCCCTCGCCATACTTACGATCACGAGTTAATCCTGGGTAATTGGCCACCAGAGCATCCCGTGTTTTGGTTAATCGGTTAAACAATGTTGATTTTCCTACATTTGGTCGGCCCACCAAGGCAAATACTGGAATCATCTTAATAGTTCCACATTAAATTTTTATTAAACTGGGATTATTTTAAATTTATGACTCACATTCTAATAACTGAAATCCAGATAACTGGTATATAAACAACCAATTAACATAGAGGGCTATTTTAAAGATATGCTATAAAATATATTACAAAAACTCGTAAGCACTTACAGCGCCATCATTGTCAAGCACATATATAGTATTATTGTCCACAATAAGAGGAGCGCTAATACCGCTTCCATCTACCCTGATACGACCTATAAAATCTCCGTCATCCTCAGAAAGAATGTGCAGATAGCCTTCATAATCGCCAACAAGTAAGTATCCATTTGCTACCGAAGGACGCCCTAAATTTCTATATCTTAAATGTCGATTTGACCATACTATAGACCCACTATTCTTATCCATAGCAACAATATCATTATTAGTTTCAACGATATAAACATGGCTATCACCAACTGCAGGCCCAAGTACAGTATTAGCATCTTGATACCATAAAGCCTGCCCAGTTCTGGAAATTGCACCAATTCTACCCTGATGGCTTGCTGCATATAAAATCTCTTTTGAGAAAATAGATTCTCCATCGATATCTACCATTCTTTCTAACTCAGAACGGCCTTTAGGCACTCCTATTCGATTTTCCCAGATTATGTCGCCTGTTGCAGCTGAAAAAGCATATATTTTTCCTGAAGAAAATCCTGTGACAGCTACATTACCCTTTACAACTGGAGTGCTGGTCCCCCTTAATGATAATATCGGAACCTCTACTTCGTGCTGCCATCGAACTTCTCCATTTTGTGCGTCTAGACCATAAACGCGACCGTCTTGCGTCTGCACTATTGTGATATCACCATTACCTGAAGGAGCAGAAAGAATTTCACTTGAAGTTTTTACTTGCCAATTTTTTGTGCCATTATTTGCATCAAGCGCGATGACGTCTCCATCAATACTCCCTACAAAAATTTGCTCGCCACCTATGCCGACACCTCCGCCAAGTGGTATTTGTAAATCTACCTTCCAAACAATATCCCCGGTATCAGCGGCTATTGAAGCTATAAGACCATCTTGATCGGCGACATAGATTTTACTATTAGATAAAACAGGCTTAATTTTCCCTCCTATTGATCTACCGTCACCCACAATGTTGGAGGACCACAATTTCACCAAATCTATTTTTTTATCTACATCAAATAGTTTGGTTGGTTTAGCTTTTCCTGATTTTTCATTTTCATCTTCAGGATGCTCGTAACCTGGAACAAGATCTTCTACCGCATCCCATTCCTCTTGAACGGTTGACCAGAGCCCAGTAACACAACCCGATAACATTATTGCTATGAAAAAAAGAACTGCAATCTTTTTCAATTCTCATCTCCAGATTTGTTATTCATATCTTGCGTTGATGGTATCGGCGAGACTTTGTTCAACTTCAGCTTCAAGTTTCTGAGATGTGGCATATCATGATCTTGCAACTGACTTAACGCCAACGAATAATGATCGTAGGCAGTTACTTTGTCCTCTTTCAGTAAATAAAAGTCGCCTTTAGCTTCATGGTAAGCCGAAGTCATAACTTTTGGGGGATTTTGATTAATCATAGATAAGGCAAGATCTATATTACCTCTGGAGGCCTCCACTCTGGCGAGTCGAAGTTTTATGATTGGGGCTAAATCGTCCTGTGAGCGACTCAAAGCCCAATTTAGTTCTTCTGCAGCTAAATCAAGATTATTTTTTTCAACGTGTAGTTTCGCCATCAAAAGAGCTGAATAAATAGAATATTGTGAGCCATCATCTGAAGACTTTAGTTCAGATGCTAGCTTTTGGATTAGTTTTAGTTGTGTAGCGCTAATTTTTTTGTCGGAGGAAATAATAGATATATCCATCATATCTTGATATTTTGAAGAAGATTCTTCAGACCGAATTCGTTCATTTTCTTTATAAAAATTCAGACCAAAATAACTGCCCACCGAAATAGACACAACAGTTATGGCAACAACTCCATAATTTCGCCACCATTTTTTTAAATTCTCTAATTGTTCTTCCTCACTCAAATGCTCTGCCACACTTTTTCCCCATTAATTGATATTTAAATTTATATCTTTATTGTTTATAAGTTTTACAAGTTCCTCTTTGTTTACGGTCATTTGAGGGCAATCTTGACGAAGAAACTTTATGGTAATATTGTCGACGATAACCTCTTCATCACTAATAATCAAAGCTAGCTGAGCACCACTCTTATCTGCTTTTTTTATTTTATTCTTTAGACTGCCTCCGCCACAATGGCTTTGCAGTCTTAAAAAGGGACACGACTCTCTGATGTAACTACTTAATTCAAGTGCTTTCAAAGACACATCGCTGTCCATAATAACGTAAATGTCTATATGTTTTGCAATACTATCAGGGAACAAGTCAGCTTCGTCAAGAAGCAAAATTAATCTCTCTACACCCATAGCCAAACCTACTGCTGGTGTACTTTTCCCTCCCATCTGTTCTACTAATTTATCGTACCTTCCTCCAGCACAGACAGTTCCCTGAGCACCAAGCATAGTTGTAACCCACTCAAATACTGTTTTTCCGTAATAATCCAGCCCCCTTACCAATCTTTTATTAATATGATATGCGATATCAAGTTTATCAAGGAAGTTGCAAAGATGTTCAAAATGCTCTCGAGATTCTTCATCAAGATAATCATGGAAATCAGGTGAACTATTAAGTAGTTTTTGCGTATCTGAATCTTTGCTGTCAAGGATCCGCATTGGATTGGTATGTATACGTCGCTGACTATCTTCATCAAGATCGTGTTTTTTTTCATCAAGGTAGGCTATTAGGTCCTTACGGTAACGATTTCTAGACTCAATACTTCCAAGCGTATTTATTTGAAGCGAAAGATGATCTGTTAATCCCAGACTGTTCCATATCTCAGAAACAAGCTGAATTAATTCAGCATCTATATCGGGTCCGTTGAGCCCAAAGACCTCTACACCTATTTGCTGAAATTGCCTCAAACGCCCCTTTTGAGGTCTTTCATGACGAAACATTGGCCCTTGATACCATAACCTTTGAGTCTGATTGAAGATCAAGCCACTTTGTTGGCATGCTCGCACACAACCAGCTGTACCCTCCGGTCTCAAGGTAAGGCTATCGCCATTACGATCATCAAAGGTATACATTTCTTTTTCAACTATATCGGTAATTTCGCCTATAGTTCGCTTAAATAAATCCGTAGACTCTAAAAGGGGAAACCTTATTTCCTTAAAACAATAGCTTGTTAAAATAGAGGATACTGAGCTCTCTAAATACTGCCAACGTGGCGAATCTACGGGCAAAAGATCGTTCATTCCGCGTATTGATTGTATTTTTTTCATGAGGATTTCGCTATTAAGCTTTCTAATTTTGCAGATTTTTGAAGCGCTTCTTTTCGTATTAGCGTCTCAAGCTCTTCAACTAAATTATCCTGTGATAATTTATGGCTCGGCTTACCATCGATATATATTAAATTATTTGGTGTACCTCCGGTTAGACCAACATCCACCTCTTTAGCTTCTCCCGGACCATTTACAATACAACCTATAATTGCAACATCGAGAGGCACTTTTATATCTTCAAGTCGATTTTCAAGTATATTCATTGTATTAATCACATCAAAATTTTGTCTTGAGCAGCTGGGGCAAGCAATAAAGTTTATACCTTTACTTCGCAACTTCAGGCTTTTAAGTATATTCCATCCAACTTTTACCTCCTCAACAGGATCAGCTGCAAGAGAAACTCTCATTGTATCCCCAATGCCACCCATAAGAAGATACCCAAGACCGATAGATGACTTTACTGTGCCACCTCGTAAACCACCTGCTTCTGTAATTCCAATATGCAGGGGATTGTCAATGATTTTAGCTATTTTTTGGTAGGCATCAACAGCCATAAAAATGTCAGATGCTTTTAAACTCAATTTAAAATTATTAAAATTCATACTATCGAGAATTTCTACATGACGCATTGCTGACTCAACAAGTGCATCTGACGTTGGTTCACCATATTTTTTTTGCAAATCTTTTTCTATTGAACCAGCATTAACTCCAATACGCAGAGGTATATTTAAATCTTGAGCCTTGTTAATAACCTCTTTTATGCGCTTTTCTCTCCCTATATTCCCAGGGTTAATACGCAAACAATCGACACCTAAATCAGCAACTCTAAGTGCTATTCGATAATCAAAGTGTATATCGGCTACTAGAGGAACTTCCACTTTTTTTCTTATTTTACCAAAAGCTTCAGCAGCATCCATTGTAGGAACAGAAACTCTTACAATATCTGCCCCTGCATCCTTAATATCCTGTATCTGTCTAACAGTCGCTGAAACGTCAGTTGTCTCTGTATTTGTCATACTTTGTATTGAGATTGGCGCGTCACCACCCACTGGAACATCGCCAATCATGATCTGACGTGATATTCTTCGTTTGATTGATGACTTCATATGCATAAGTAAATTGTCTCTATCATTTTCTAGCTCATTACAAATTTAATCGGTTGCAGTTGGTGCTTATTTGCATGACGCTCAGACCGTCTAGTTTTATCGCTTACCGTTCCGGCTAATTGACCACAGGCTGCAGATATATCGTCTCCTCTCGTAGTTCTAACTGTAACAGTATGCCCTGCATTTTTTAGTATATCTCTAAATCTATATAATGCAGTTTTAGTAACTCGCCTATAATCAGATTGATCAAAAGGATTAAATGGTATCAAATTAATTTTGCAAGGGAGCTTACTAAGTAGTATTGCTAATTCTCGAGCATGCTCATCCCTGTCGTTAATATGATCCATCAAGGTATATTCTATTGTTATTTTACGGCGAACATCTGGCATCTTATCAAGATAACGTTGCGCAGAAGCAAGCAACAAAGAAATGGGGTATTTTTTATTTATTGGGACTAGCTGATCTCGAAGCTCATCATTAGGTGCATGTAATGAAATAGCTAGAGATACATCACTAACCTCAGCCAATTTATCAATCATGGGAACAACACCAGAAGTGCTGAGCGTTACACGCCTTTTTGATAGACCGTATGCATTATCATTTAGCATTAAACCCATAGAGTCTACAACGTTATCAAAATTAAGAAGCGGTTCACCCATTCCCATCATAACAACATTACTTACTACTCTATTAGCCTTGTCACCAAAAGAATTAAAAGCTTTAACTGCGATCCATAACTGCCCAATAATTTCAAAGGCATCAAGGTCACGACTAAATCCCTGTTTCCCTGTAGCACAAAAACTACAATCTAGAGCGCAACCAACTTGTGAGGAGATACAGAGTGTTCCTCGATCTTTTTCTGGTATAAATACCGCTTCAACACAATCACCACCTGTAACTCGTATAATCCATTTACATGTGCCATCTTCGGATTCATGATAACTAACAACCTCAGGCGCTTTAATTTCTGCAATAGATTTCATCTTTTCCCGAAGATCTTTTGCGAGATTGGTCATTTGATCAAAGTCGTCGACTCCAATTTGATGTATCCACTTTAAAACTTGTGTAGCTCGAAATGGTTTTTCTCCCATATCTTTAAAAAATTTTCCCAGTTTTTCAGGAGATAATCCCAAAAGGTTTATTTTTTCCCGGTCTACAGCGGGTTTATTTTCAAAAGTCGATATCGTCATATTATAAAAACACCTTAAGCTTGCCTCGAGTGTGGCAATTAGCGCTCACAAAGTTCGTCTTTAGTAAAAAAATAAGATATCTCTCGCTCAGCAGAAGTAGCTGAATCAGAACCATGAACTGCATTCGCATCTATGGAATCAGCAAAATCAGCACGAATAGTTCCAGAATCTGCCTCCGTTGGGTCTGTTGCTCCCATTAAATTACGATTAACAATAACTGCATCATCTCCATAAAGAACCTGAATAATGACTGGTCCGGAGGTCATAAAATCTATTAAATCAGAATAAAATGGACGGCCTTCATGTTCAGCATAAAACCCACCTGCCTCTTTTTTTGTAAGATGCACCATTTTAGCCGCAATTATTTTTAAATTGGCTTTTTCGAAACGATCATATATTTTACCAATTACGTTTTTTTTAACCGCATCGGGTTTAATAATAGAAAGGGTACTTTCGGTAGCCATTAACTCTTCTCCGGATAATTTGTTTTATATTTTTTGGGCAATCGTCGAAACGATTCACTTTTAATAAGCCATTAATAAGTGAATCGATTTTACCCGTGAATACACAAGGCTACAAGGATAGTCAGGATAGCTGTAAATATAATGATGATAATAACGCATTAATCTCTAAAAACGGTCAAAATATTAGGGATAAATAGCGCTATAGTCATTAATTGATATGCTGGTTTATTCTATTTCTTCGATCCAGGCAGATTGAATTGCCTCTAAGATTTTTTCTCCACAACGTTTTGGGTCATCACTAAAATTTGGTAACTCAATTATATATGTCCGCAGATCCACAAAGTTTATAAAATGCGGGTCTATATCCTCATGTGCCTCAGCTAACTCTATTGCAATTTCTTGAATGTCTGCCCAAATTAGTGACACAGCGAACTCCTAGTGTTTTTCAGAAACCATATTAATGGTATACTTTGGTATTTCTATAACTACGTCTGTGTCTTTAACGATCACCTGACAGCTGAGCCTTGAATCAGGATCGACACCCCATGCTTTATCTAAAAAATCTTCTTCAAGCTCGTCAGCCTCATCAAGGTCATCAAAACCTTCCCTCACAAAAACATGACAAGTTGTGCACGCACAAGACAATTCGCATGCATGCTCAATTTGAATATTATTTTTTAATGCTAGTTCACATATATTGTCCCCAGGTTTAGCCTCTATTACAGCACCTTCGGGACATAGATTTGGATCTGGAAGAAACCTCACTTTAGGCATATCAAACCTCATCCTCTAGATCGTCTATATTATAACCTGCTAAAGCTTTTTTTATACTTGCGTCCATTCTTCTTGAGGCGAACTCTTCGCTTAATCTTGATGTGACTTCTATCTGTTCAGAGATCTTTCGACGATCATCATTATCACAAATATTCTTTAAGCTAACCAAGGCTGTGCTCAGACGATCATATTCCTCATCATTGAGAAGTTCACGTCCGTCCTTCTTGAGTGCAATTAAAAGATCTTCATATAGTCGCTCAGCATCAACCTGTTGCTCTCTTAGAGCCCTTATCAACATATCTTCTTTTGCATTTCCGTAAGATTCTTGGAGCATTCTGGCTATATCTTGATCTTTTAATCCAAATGACGGCTTGACCTCAATGAAAGCCTCTATGCCACTCGTAATTTCTTTTGCTGAGACACTTAGCAATCCATCTGCATCAACTTGAAAAGTTACAATTATCTTAGCTGACCCTGCGGTTAGGGGTGGAATTTCTCTTAACTCGAAACGAGCCAGTGATCGACAATCTGATATTAGTTCACGCTCACCCTGAAAAACATGAATTGACATAGCAGTTTGCCCATCCTTAAATGTTGTAAATTCTTGGGATTTAGATATAGGGATGGTTGTATTTCTATGTATAATTTTTTCCATTAGCCCACCCATGGTCTCAATTCCAAGAGATAGGGGTATCACATCAAGTAACAACATATCTTCTTCAGGCTTATTGCCAACAAGCACATCAGCTTGAATTGCTGCACCAATTGCTACCACTCGATCAGGATCAATATCTGCTAGTGGTTTTTTTTTAAAAGCTTCTGTTACTTTTTGATGGACTATGTGAGACTTTGTTGAGCCTCCAACCATTATAATATTTGTAATATCTTTTGTATTAAGGCCCGAATCATTCAGTGCCCTTTTGCAACAAATTAAAGTCTTTTCAATTAGCGGGAAAACTAGAGATTCGAATACTTCTATTTTTAATAAGCCTGTCCAACCTGCAACATTAATTTCAGCATATCTTGAGCTGGTTAGTGCTTCTTTAGCATGTCTAGCCGCTAACAAAAGCTCTCTTTGAAGAGACGGATTTAAATTATCACTCAAAGATGCTCTTTCACATATCCACCTTGCAACTGCTCTATCAATATCATCTCCACCTAGAGATGAATCGCCCCCTGTAGCAAGAACTTGGAAAACCCCTGAAGATAGGCGCAATATAGAAACATCAAAAGTTCCTCCGCCTAGGTCATAAACTGCAATAATACCATCTCTATCCTGATCTAATCCATATGCTATGGCTGCTGCAGTTGGCTCATTCAGAAGTCTCAGAACCTTTGCTCCTGACAGCGTAGCTGCGGCTTTGGTCGCTTGTCTTTGGGTCTCATCGAAGTATGCTGGTACTGTTAAAACTATCCCATCTAAAGCTCCACCTAAGGACTTTTCTGCTCTAGCTAACAGCACCTTAAGTATCTCAGCTGAAGCCTCGACTGGACTTATTTCTCCAGCAGAGGTTTTGAATTTTGGCATGCCTCCATCTTCTGGAATTACGAAATCATAAGGTAGCTGGCTTCCAAGTTTTTTTATATCCTTTATACCGCGACCCATAAATCGTTTCACTGAACCTAGTGTATTTAGTGGTTCAACGGATGACTTAAGGTATGCTTTCTGTCCAACCAAAACCTCACTTTTAGAACCAAAATATACTACAGAGGGGAGTAGGTGATTTTTGTCGCTGCCTAATAAAACTTCTGGAGTTCCGCTTTTTATCGAGGCTATAAGAGAATTAGTTGTACCAAGATCTATTCCAGCGGCTCTACGATACGATTGCGAGCTAGGGGATTTTCCAGGTTCTGATATTTGTAATAAGACCACATCTATACCGTTTGTCTGGGTTGTTTTAATTAAAGTTTTCTAATTCTTCATCGAGCTGTTTTAATTCAGTCAAAAATTTATCTAAAAATTGCAATTTTGCCAAAGTTTCACAAGCAACTTTTAAATTACCTTGATTGAAATAATCTTGAAATTTATTTTTTATTTGTTCATATCGTTTTTCTACGCGCTGATTCAGTTTTCCTCTAGCCACAGAGGAGTCAGTTGATTGGCAAATATCAGCTAATTCATCTCTGAACTCAATTTGCTCCATAAGAAACACAGGATCATGTAGTGTGTTTGAATCATCCAAATAGTTACAATCTTGCAAAGATAATAAGTAACGCGCTCTAAATAAAGAAGATTTTAGCTCAATATATGCTTGGTTTATCAAAGAGACGTATTGTACAGCCAGATTTTGTTCTTGGGGCGTACTTCTTGTATATCTGTCAGGGTGAAATTTAAACTGTAATTCTCGATAGCGACTTTCTAATAAAACTAAATTTATCTTGAAANTAACAGGGAGTCNAAATAACTCAAAATAGTTGCAGTTAAAATCTATATTTTTCAATTCGTGTAATCCTGTAAAAAATATCGTTAAACATGAAAGCTTTCGCCACAACCACATTCATTTTTAACATTTGGATTTTTGAATTCAAAACCTTCATTGAGGCCCTCTTTCACAAAATCTAATTCAGTTCCGTCTAGGAAAGCGAGGCTNTTTGGGTCAATGTAAAGCTTCGCACCTCCACTTTCAACAACTAAATCATTTTCGTCTATTTCATCTACAAATTCTAAAACATAAGATAGGCCGGAACATCCTGTAGTCTTTACCCCAAGACGTATTCCAACACCATAGCCACGATTTGCTAAATGTTTCACAACGTGCTTCTCAGCTTCACTAGTCATTGTGATAGGCATTAATGTCACCTTAACTTTTTGTTTTTTTCGCAGTTTCACGTTTTTGACGCACATCTGTAACAGCTGCTTTTATTGCGTCCTCAGCTAAAACTGAACAATGAATCTTCACAGGAGGTAGTGCAAGTTCGTCTGCAATTTCGGTATTTTTAATGACAGAGGCTTCATCCAAAGTTTTTCCTTTTACCCACTCTGTCAGTAAAGAGCTTGAAGCTATAGCAGAACCACAACCATAAGTTTTAAACTTAGCATCCTGTATTATGCCGTTGTCGTTGACTTCTATTTGTAAACGCATCACATCTCCACATGCTGGTGCTCCAACCATTCCAGTACCAACGTTGCTCGACTTATCATCTAGTTTTCCTACATTTCTAGGATTATCATAATGATCAAGTACTTTATCACTATAGGCCATAATGGAACTCCTTAATTTTGTGATTATTGCTCTTAATGTGCAGCCCACTCAACGAGACTGAGATCAACTCCATCTTTATACATATCCCAAAGAGGAGAGAGCTCTCGCAGCTTAAGAACTGCTTCACGAACTTTTTTTATAGCAAAGTCGACCTCTTCCTCAGTGCTAAAACGCCCAAATGAAAATCGAATCGAACTATGGGCCTGTTCATCATCCAAACCTAAAGCTCTTAGAACATAAGAAGGCTCAAGACTTGCCGATGTACAAGCTGACCCCGAGGAAACAGCTAGATCTTTTAGAGCCATGATTAATGACTCTCCCTCCACGTATGCGAAACTTACATTTAGGTTTCCTGCGACACGTTGCTTCAAAGAGCCATTAATTCTGACCGCCTCCATATCGCTTATGCCATCCCACAAGCGATTTCTTAGCGACAGAACTTTCTCATGATCATATTCCATTTTTTCACCAGCAATACGAAAAGCCTCACCCATTCCAACAATTTGATGAGTAGCTAGAGTGCCAGAGCGCATTCCTCTCTCATGGCCCCCACCGTGAATCTGAGCTTCAATTCTAACCCTTGGTTTTCGGCGTACATACAACGCACCAATACCCTTTGGTCCATAAATTTTATGGGCTGAAAGTGCGACCATATCAACTTTCATTGACTTTAGATCGATTGGAATTTTACCGACACTTTGTGCAGCATCTACATGAAAAAAAACCTTCTTTTCTCGACAAATTTCACCTATTGCAGCTATATCATTTATAGTTCCAATCTCATTATTGATATGCATCAAGGAAACTAAAGTTGTATCTTCTCTAATAGCTTCTCTTACCATTTCTGGTTGAATGATGCCCTCTTCGTCGGGAATTAAATAACTCACATCGAAACCTTCACGCTCTAACTGACGACAAGCATCAAGAACAGCCTTATGCTCAATTTTTGATGTAATGATATGTTTACCTCTTTTCTGATTGAAATGAGCACAGCCTTTAATAGCTAGGTTATTGCCCTCAGTAGCACCAGAAGTCCATACAATTTCTCTGGGGTCAGCATTTATTAGTTTCGCCACTTGCTCTCTAGCTTCTTCGACTGCGGCCTCAGCCTTCCAGCCAAATGCATGTGATCTTGAAGAGGGATTTCCAAAATTTCCCTCGCCGATAAGACAATCTGACATTATCTTAGCAACAGCGGGATCAACAGGAGTCGTTGATGAATAATCTAGATAGATAGGTAATTTCATTTTATTTGTTCCAAAAAACTATTTTTAATTTAAGATACTCAGTTTAATTAACTGCTTGATTGTAAGGTTACTAACTGAATATCATTTTTTTGCACAAGGCTGTCGAGACTAACACTACATAAAAATACATGTATTTTCATACTAAGATCATCCCAAAGTTGATGCGTGAGGCACAAATCGCCCTTATTACAATTTTCTGCACCATTACAGCTTGTTGCATCAATAGACTCATTAACTGCACTTATTATTTCTGCAATATTTATATCTAGTGTATTACGAGAAAGTCTATAGCCACCACCAGGGCCTCTTGAGCTAACCACTAGATCTTGTTTCTTCAATTTAGAAAACAACTGCTCTAGGTAACCTCGTGATATACCTTGACGCTTTGCGATGTCTGCTAAACATACTGGAGTAGTTTTTTCATGCATAGCTAGATCCAACATTGCTGCAACTGCATATCTGCCGCGTGTAGTCAGACGCATAATATGACTCTCCTAGTATTTGATAACCATTATCATTTGCANTTATAATAGTAATTTTTATATTCATAAAGATTATACTAAAAACCAAGTCTTTTAGTCAAGTAAATAACATATTATTTTAGTGTGTTAATCAAGATGATTTATTTGTTTTTTTTAAACTGATGAATTGCATTTCTAATTGATGTAAGAACACCTCGCAAGATCGAAAGCTCCATCTCGTCTAAACGTATTCTTCCATAGAGGCGTCTTAGTCTTGTCATAGTTTGACGTGGGTTATTTTTATCGTGGAAACCAATATCTGTCAATACTTGCTCTAAATGTTGGAAATAGAATTCTAGATCATCAGTTTTTGCTGGAGGTTGATCCCATTCATCAAATGGGGGCAGAATTCCATTTTTATCTGCAAGAGATGCCATTCGAACTTCATAGCAGAGAACTTGCACGGCAGAAGCAAGATTAAGTGAGCTATAATTTGGATTAGATGGTATATGAACATGGTAAGTACATTTGTGAAGTTCTTCATTACTCAATCCTCTGTCCTCTCGACCAAAAACAATAGCTACATCGTGCTCATTAGCCTCTTGCCAAATTCTAACGCCACATTCTCTTGGATTCATTAATGGCCAAGGTATTCTTCGTTCCCTAGCGCTTGTTCCAACAACTAACCCACAGCCTGAAAGAGCTTTATCGAGTGTATCTACGACTATAGCGCTATTTAATACATCAACTGCATTAGCTGATCTCCAAATAGCTTTGTCTGCTGGATAATCTTTTGGATTTACAAGATACATCTGCTTTAAACCCATATTCTTGAGAGCCCTAGCAGCTGCCCCTATATTTCCGGGGTGGCTGGTATTTACAAGAACAACACGAATATTTTCGAAATTTTTCATATATTTCTACTCATAATAAAAGGCTTAGGGAGGTCTATATTTAAAATATTGAAGGTAAACACACAAATTCAAAAATTAAGGATAAACCGAGTGTTAACTACTATTTTATAGTCTTTGTATTCTAACAGGATAGGCTACACAAATCATCGATTATAAAAAGGGCTAAACCTAACATAGACCACTTGTGTCTGTTATAATTGCCTTTTAGTTGCTGGAGTTTTTTAAAATGGAACCAATGGTTAATATTGCACTCCGAGCTGCACGTAAAGCTGGAGATATAGTAATTAGGGCAACTAAACGTATTGATTTAGTAAACATTGATGAAAAAGGGCGGAACGACTTTGTCACAGATATTGATTATGCTGCAGAAAGTGAAATAATTTACCATTTACAAAAGGCATTTCCTAGACATAGTATCATCAGTGAAGAGTCTGGGGTTATCGAAGGTGACGATAAAGATTATCAGTGGATAATTGACCCACTTGATGGCACAACAAATTTTATACATGACATCCCTCACTTTGCTATTTCAATAGCTTGTAAATTTAAAGGTAAACTTGAGCATGCAGTAATCCTTGATCCTATGAAACAAGAGGAATTCACTGCAAGTCGCGGGAGAGGTTCTTTTTTAAATGGAGGCAGAATTCGAATATCAAAACAGTCCTCTTTATCTGGAAGCATAATTGCAACAGGTATTCCTTTCAATAACCCATCAATTAAAAATATGAGTCAATATCTAAATTGCCTTCATGAGTTAGCAGAGACATCATCTGGCATAAGAAGGATGGGTGCTGCATCACTTGATCTTGCTTATCTTGCAGCTGGAAGATTTGACGCATTCTGGGAAATGAATTTAAAACCATGGGATATAGCTGCAGGCGTACTTCTTATAAGAGAAGCTGGTGGTCTCGTGAGTGATTTCAGTGGCGATGATAGCTTCTTTGAAAGTGGTAACATACTTTGCGCCTCACCAAAAATCTTTAAGCCGACCTTGCAAATTGTTAAAAAACACTTAGGTTTTTTAAGCTTGTAATCTGTATTTTGCATAAATTAGTCTGCTTTAGGCAGATAAATAAGCGGATTGACTGGCTTACCTTTTTTTCTTATTTCAAAATATAAGTATTGATTTTTAAGTCCTACATAGCCCGTTTCTGAAATCTTTTGGTTAGTTTTGACTGTATCATCTGCCTTAACAAAAACCTCTTTATTATGCGCATAGGCACTTAAAAAACTTTGACCATGCTGGATAATAATCAATTTTCCATAACCTCGTAGACTTTCACCGGAATATACTACAATACCAGGTGCAGCCGATAAAACTGTTGATCCATAATTACTCGCAATATTTATACCTTTAAATAATTTTGTACTATTGAATTCTTTTAGTACTTTTCCTTTGATTGGCCATTGCCATTTCACGTTATCCGAAGATATATAAGGTATACTATTTTCCTGCACTGTAAGTCTATTCTCATAAGGTTTCGCTGAGGATTTACTAGTATCAAGAGATAACTGCTGTCCCACATAAATTTTATCAGTAATCTGAATATTATTAATTTTAGCGAGCGCCCTAGGGTCTATCTCATATCTCCAAGCAATTGAATATAAAGTTTCTCCTGATGAAATAGTATGATGGTTTAATTTTTCACTAATGGGTTGCTCTCGATAGCTGATAGGTGCTGAAGGTGAGCTGCATCCCGATATGATAATCATTAAAACAATTAAACAACAAATAATCCTAGAACTTTTCGCAAAAGAGAAGTGGCCAAATCTATACAATCTAAATACCCATTTATCTAGTTATCTTTTTAGAAATAAAACCTACAGCAAAGACAGCCAGAAAGCCAATTACCATAAGGCTAATAACTGTAAATGTTTGAGGCGACTGCTCTGTTATTAAAAGAAATTCATCAGGAAAAAAGAGCTGGTATGGTGAAAAAAATTTAACGTCGTTTTGACTTAAATTAAAATCAATAGGATATCTCCATGGCCAAACTATTGCTAACGAGCCAAACAAGAAACCAGTCAATATTGAGGTAATTATAGGACGATATGCTTTTAGGAGTACTATTAAGATACGAGAAAAAACCAATAGTCCAAATATACAACCTAGGCCAAAAATCAGCAAAATATTCCACTGGAACTGACCAATTGCTCCTAAAACTATAGGGTATATTCCCAACAATAGTAAAATCAAGCTTCCAGAAATTCCAGGTAAAATCATTGCACAAATTGCTAGACTTCCACCAAAAAATAACACAAAAAAACTATCAGTTACGCTAACAATTGGTGTCATTGAAACTAATAGCACGACTGCAAAACCAGATATTACCCCTAAAATTTCTTTGTAACGCAAACTCGTTAAATCTCTGAGTATGTATATCGATGAAGCAAGAATAAGCCCAAAAAAAAATGCTGAAACTAAAATTTTTTCTTCTATTAATAAAAAATACACTAAACGAGAGAAAAGGATAACACTGAATAAAACACCGCAGACAAGTGTAAGTAAAAAATTGCCGTTTATGAGGCTCCAGAATTTAAAAGGCCCCTCACTTCTCAGAACTTTAATTGCATTAATGTTTATAGAGGCAATGGATTCGATGAGTTCCTCGTAAATACCACTTATAAACGCAATAGTGCCACCCGAAACGCCTGGGATTAAGTCAGCAAGGCCCATTAATGATCCTTTTAAAAAAAGCAGCAAGTGGTATCTAATTTTATTTTTATTAGTATGCATAATATTTAAGAATTTTTTTATGTCTATTAGTTTCAAGATAATTTACGAGGAAACCAGTGATCAACTTGTAAGTCCTTTCATAAGAGGAACAAAGCGGACTTTTTCGACTACTCTCTCCGTAAAATTTGAACTTTTACCATTTCTGATTATAACTTTTAGCTCTTGCTCATCTCTTGGGCCAACTGGAATAATTAAAATACCATTAGGCGCTAGCTGCATCAATAACTTCTCTGGGGTTTCATTGGGCGCCGCGGCACTAAGAATGGCATCGTAAGGAGCAAATTCCTCTAGTCCATGGCCACCATCACCGTGAATTAGTCTGACATTTTTAATATCAAGTTTATTGAGCCTCGTGCGCGCTTTATCCTGCAAAGATTTTATACGCTCTACGCTATAAATTTTTTCTACCAGTTTCGCCAAAATTGTAGCTTGGTAACCAGAGCCAGTTCCAATTTCAAGAACTTTTTTCCTAGGTCCGAGTGATAGGAGTATCTCTGTCATAAGTGCCACTGCATATGGGCGCGAAAGTGTCTGACCGAAGCCAATTGGAAGCGCTATATCTTCATAAGACCTATGAGACAAAGCTTCATCCAAAAATAAATGTCTTGGGATTACCCTCATAACATTTAATACTTTTTTATCGGTTATTCCTTGGTCTTGGAGGCGCTGAATTAACCGCTCTCTAGTCCTCTGCGATGTCATTCCCACCCCATTATAATCAAGACTACTCAACAGATACCCCCTCATGAATTTTATCTATAAAAATTATAAAGATAAGCTTATAAACTAGCCTGTAAGTGTCTATTGAATCAACACAACGGTGTGGCAAGCTATTCCTTCTCCTCTTCCCTCAAACCCGAGATTTTCTGTAGTTGTGGCTTTGACATTAATGTTATCCGCGTTACACCTGAGATCAGATGATAAATTTTTAACCATGATATCTATATAGGCTGCTAGTTTCGGCTCTTCAGCTATGATGGTGACATCAGCATTTAAAACATGGTAGCCTTTATTTTCAACTAGAGTAATAACTGTTCCTAATAGCTTGCGACTACTTATATTTAAAAAACTCGGGTCTGTATCTGAAAAATGTGTGCCTATATCGCCAAGTGCCGCTGCCCCAAGAAGCGCATCACAAAGTGAATGTATTAAGACATCTCCGTCTGAATGGGCTAAAAGGCCATGTTTAAATGGAATTTTAACTCCACCGATAATAATATGATCGCCTTTCCCGAACGCGTGAACATCATAACCATGGCCTATTCTCATAACTTTTCCTTAAGATTCATTATTACAGCTTTAGCTATTGCAATATCTTCGGGTCGAGTAATCTTTATATTATCTCGACTACATTCAACAATCACGGGCTCAGGATCCCATGAGTAGTTACTATCGCTATCAAGCAGATAACTCTCTATAGCTGATGATTCATCAGTAGTTATCCAATCCTCAAGTTTTGACTTTTCTAAAGCGCTATAAAGCAATTCAAAATAAAATAATTGGGGGGTTTGTGCTTCTACAATATAGGAATTTTCATTTTTTTCTGTAGAGATATGTTCATTTTGACCTACAGAGTTACTAGCTTCTACTCTCTTCAAAGTTCCAACTAGTGGTGTAGCGAGGATACCTCCTATTTGATGAAAAGCTGTCTCATGGAATAGATTTTTTATATCGCTAAGCTTTACACATGGCCTAACTGCGTCATGAACTAATATCCAGTCAAATCTACTCGCCCTCTCTTTGATATGCTCAAGAGCGAAAAAAACAGAGTCTCTCCTTGTTTCACCGCCTGTAACTATTTCAACAGAGGGATGCTTTAGACCAGACAAATTTTTCCATAAATTATCCTTTGGATTGACGGTAATTATTACTTTTATATGCTGAATTTTTAACAATTTTTTTAGAGTAAACTCAAGAATCGTTTGACCAAAGAATTCCTCATACTGCTTTGGCTTTGTCTCTGAAAACCTTTTTCCAACTCCAGCCGCAGGAATAACTATCCATGTTTGACGTTTTTTTATTTCTCGCATGATTTCTTTTGAAGAAGAAACAGGATTAGTCACTTAATTCTCCTTCTCAACAATCATATAGAAAGTTTCGCCTTCCTTAATCATACCAAGGTCTCTTCTAGCTCTCTCTTCAACACTATCTGTGCTATTGGTAAGATTCTTCAGCTCATTTGCCAGGACTAGGTTTTTTTGTCTTAGATTTTCATTTTTTTTCTGTTGAGATATGGCATCATTTTGAAGTTTATGCTTATGAGATAGACTGCCATCACCTATCCATAAACGATATTGAAAAATCGAAATAAAGACGCACAGAATGATCAGTAGCCATCGCATACAACCATTCTAACCGACTTAACCAATTTCGCTAGCATTCTTGTTTATATACTACTTAATATTTCCTCTATGAGAATTATTAATATATCGATAAACATTAAAAATAATCAACTTAATTGAACTCAAATATACCCCTGTATGGAGCCTTAACTTTCAGGTCAGACTCGATGCGAAGCAAACGATTATATTTTGCGATTCGGTCCGAGCGACAAAGAGAGCCAGTTTTTATCTGGCCTGCACTTGTTCCAACTGATAGGTCAGCAATAGTTGTATCTTCAGTTTCTCCCGATCTGTGTGAAATCACAGCAGTGTAATTTGCCTCTTTTGCCATTTTTATTGCAGCCAAAGTTTCTGTTAATGTTCCAATTTGGTTAAATTTGATCAGGATAGAATTAGCTACACCTAGCTTGATTCCCTCTCTTAGTATTTCAGTATTTGTTACGAAAAGATCATCACCCACTAACTGGATTTTTTCTCCTAGTTTTTCTGTTTGATATTTCCATCCATCCCAATCAGATTCATCCTGACCATCTTCAATCGAAACAATTGGATATTCGTCACAAAGGGTTGATAAGTAATCGGTGAAATCTTCAGAGCTATATGTCTTCCCCTCACCGAGTAACTGATACTTACCATTATTATAAAATTCAGATGATGCGCAATCTAGTGCCAACACGATATCTACACCCAGTTTATATCCAGAGGCTGTCACTGCCTCTTCAATACAAGCAAGTGCTTCGGAGTTTGAGGATAAATCAGGGGCAAAACCTCCCTCGTCACCAACTGCAGTGCTGAGACCTTTTTTGCCTAGTATTTTTTTTAATGAGTGAAATATTTCTGCTCCCATTTGCAATGCCTGAGAAAAACTTTTTGCAGACACTGGCTGAATCATAAATTCTTGAATATCAACATTATTATCTGCATGTTCCCCTCCATTAATGATATTCATCATTGGAACAGGCATAGTGTACTTACCTGAAGTCCCATTAATATTTGCTATATGTTCATATAATGGTATACCTAAGGATATTGCTGCTGCCTTT
>NYXF01000123.1 GCA_002685455.1 Porticoccus sp.
GGATTTCCTCAAGTTGTATCTGATACACAAGCATATCGGCAATTTGGTAATAGTGTGGTACCTTATCTGATTGAGGATATAGCTAAAAATATATTAAAAATAATGTAGTTATATTTCTATCTAAAAACATATGAAGAGAAGCTAAAAATGACTAAATATATTGATAATTCAGCAGATCCATCAAGAACGATTAATGGGTTGAGAGATTCAGGTTATAACATTCAAATGGCATGTGCAGATGTTGTAGATAACTCAGTTTCTGCAGAGGCGGATAACATCAAAATTAGTTTTGAATTAGAGACTAAAGGCCGTCGTTTTGTTTATTTCGGTGATGATGGGAATGGCATGAATGAAGAGGAACTCATCAATGCGATGCGTTATGGTTCAGCCAAACAAAGCAATCCAAATAGTCTGAGTAAATTTGGTTTAGGACTAAAAACAGCATCAACATCAATATGTAAAGTCCTAACAGTAATCAGTCGAAAAGAAAGCTCGCAACCACATAATAAAATGACATGGGATCTTGATTACGTAGAAAAAGTTAATAAATGGCAAATGATTTCAGATCCAGTTACTCCAAAAGAAAAAGAAAAATTTAAGTCATTTTGTGGCGAGAAAGGTACATTAGTAATTTGGTCAAATTGTGACAGATTATTTAATACAAAATTAAGTGGTGAGCCAGGTGGAACTGCTGAAAAAAGAGCGCTCACTAATTTATCAAAAAAAATTAACGAACATATGGCACTTACCTATCATCGATTTCTTCTAGAAGATTTTACGAGTGAAAGAAATATTAAAATTGAAGTCAATGGAATAAATGTTCAAGCATGGAACCCATTTTATCCAGAGCGCGCTGACCAACTAATAAATGAAGAAAATCAAGAACTTGAGGTTGAAAATATTGATGGAACAACGGGCAAAATAGAAATAAAAGCATATCTTCTCCCTCATGCTATGGATCTGGATGATACTGAAAAAAAGATTGCTAAGATAGCTACAAATAGATCAGGATACTATATTATTCGTGAAGGTAGAGTAATACAAGCTGGTGGCTGGTGCGATATGTATACTCAAGAGCCACACTCTACTCATCTGAGAGTATTATTATCTTTTGGCGCCGAACTCGATGACATGCTTCAAATAGATGTTAAAAAATCTCGAATTATTCTAGATGAGAATTTAGAGGATCATTTGGATAACCTTTTGAAGATATCGCGAAAAGCTGCATACAATCGTTCACGAAAATTAGACAGAAAGATACCAACTCCAGAGACAGGAATAGATCATGGATCAGCTAACAATGTTATAAAGAATACGAAAACGAAAAAGACTCCGACTGTAATTTCAACCGGAGATGATGATGGAAGTGCTGAGGTCAGCAATGAAAGAGGTAATAAAATTGTATTAAAAATACCCGTAGAAAAAGGCGTTGATCCTAAGAAAATATTTATTGATGAGACTGATGCTATAACCAGTGGACATCTATGGGAACCCGTTATCAAAACCAGTGGTAATGAAACTCAATCCGCAGTTAACCTCAATAAAAATCATGATTTTTACAAAAAGATTTACTGGCGTTTAAAGAATCAAGGGCAAGTAATAGAAGGTCTAGATTATCTTATTTGGGCATTAGCCTCTGCTGAAAATAACCAACAAGATAGTGAGTTATACTCCGTATTTGAGGATTTTCGTGAAGAAGTTTCAAATAATTTAAAAAAACTCCTCAGAGATATCGAATATAACGAGGATGACTAAATTCAAAATAATTGGATAAGTTATGGTTAGAGATCATATAAATGATATCTGTAACTTACTTGGAGCACTTTCGGGCGCTGAAATCAGTGCTCAAATAAAAAAACCAAAAAAAAGATCAGAATTGCACCTTTGGTTTTCTGACATAGGAAAAAGCAAAGGTCCAGTATTTACAATCAAACCATCGGGCTTGAATCGTCATAATATTTCACTTCAATTTCGTACTTATTCTGATCAATTNATAAATCAAATCAAAAATGCGTCTATTGAACAAATTAAATTATCACAAAATCTATTAAATCTTGCACTGAGTGATAAGTCCACAGTATTAAAATCAAGCCAACTTCCTGAAAATTGGACTATTACTGATAAATCATTTTATATTGAGATTGAGATAAGTGGAATTAGAAATGTTACAACTTATCCTGCTTATAGAAAAACATGTGAAGCTATCCTGCTTCCTTTAATCTCTGCTATAGCTGAACTTATAGGTTATGAGGAAGAGATTAAAGATATTATCAAAGCAGGAGAAATGGAAGGCAAAATTCAAAAAATCACTATCATTAAACGTGAGCGCAGCAAAAGGAACAGGTTACTTTGCTTAAGGGCTCATGGTGATAAATGCAAGATTTGTAAATTTATACCAAAACTTAAATACGGAGAAATAGGTTCAATAATCGAGGTTCATCATATTCAACCCCTTTCATTAAACAGCGAAGTAAGAAGCTATGATCCGACTAATGACTTGATTCCCTTATGCCCAAATTGTCATCGCGCTATTCATAAAAAACGTCCAACCCCATATTCACCGCAAGAACTAATAGAGATAATGACTAATGCAGAGTAATAATAACATTTGGTCAAAATCATATGAGCTAATTAAGCAGGATATTCCCCAAGGATATTCGTTATCTAAACAAATACATGATGCAAAGCTTTTTATAAAAAAATCCAGTAATGGTTATCGTGCAATTTTTACCACAACAATAAAAGAAAATACTAAAACAATAATACTAGAGTCACTTTCCATTGAGCATAACTGGGTATTACACAAATCAACAATTTATCCCCTGCCACCTGACATCAATACTTATGTTATTAATGCATTTAAAAATATAGACCTTTTTAATTTAGATTATCAAAGCATAATTAAGCTAAAAAACTATAGTACGAAATCTAAATTAATTGACATAGAATTTGATGATGAAATTTTTGCATCTGGGGAAATTCAGTCCGAGCAAATAGATACAAAAAGTCAAATTATTAGAGGTCTTGATGCAAAATTATACCCTTACCAAGCCAAAGGTGTTGCCTGGATGAAGCAATTCTTATTGTCTAGCCCTGGCTTAATTTTAGCTGACGAAATGGGCTTAGGTAAAACTATGCAAATTATCGCCCTACTTTTGTCGACCCCACCAAAACATGAGACACCTGCTTTGATAATTTGCCGAACTACACTAATTGAGAACTGGAAAAGAGAAATTCATAAATTCGCACCTACATTGTCCGTCACTATCCATCATGGCACGAATCGCTCTTTCATCTATCATCATCTTCAGCAAGGAAATATAGTCATATCAACTTATACAACGGTAGCAAATGATATTGAACTATTAAAACAAATTAACTGGAATTGGGTGATTTGCGATGAGGCTCAAGACATAAAAAACCCCGAATCAAAACGAAGAATAGCTATTTCTGAATTACCACGGAATAAAACAATACCAATGACAGGAACGCCAGTGGAAAATTCGCTCAAAGACTTCTACTCTATTGTCGATATAGCCATTCCGGGTATCTTGGGTAATCCAGAAAAATTCGATAAAGAATATCCTGATACATTCATTAGTGCCGAAAAATTAAATCAAATTGCGAGCCCTCTGGTACTTAGAAGAATGGTTAAGCAAGTTGCAAATGATCTTCCTGAAAGACTTGATATAGATCAACCACTTAATATCGGTGATGAGCTAGCAAATAAATATAATATTCTTCATAAAGATACCATAGAAGAATATGAAACTGCAGGCCATCTCGTTGCAACACTACGGCTTCAAATGTTCTGCGCCCATCCATGGTTACAAGGCAATAAATTTGATACAGAAATAAATGAAGATGCTAATATCAAAAGAAAAGCAAGTTGTTTACTTATTACCCCAAAAATAAAAAGAACTATAGAAATTATTGAAGAATCCTTTAAAAATAATAAAAAAGTAATTATTTTTGCAGAATATAATAAGATTCCTGAACTTATTTTTGAAGCGATGGATAAGCCTAGGGACATATATTGGAATACAATAAATGGGAGTACAGACTCAAAAATAAGACAAAATATTGTAGATGAGTTTTCAAATTATATAGGTAATGCTTGTCTCGTTCTTAATCCTCGTGCTGCAGGATCGGGGCTAAATATAGTCGCTGCATCAGTAATCATTCATTATACGCAGCCATGGAATCCAGCTGTTGAAATGCAAGCAAGTGCTAGAGCTCATAGAATTGGTCAAAAAGTCCCGGTAACTATTTATAGGCTTTTCTATATTGATACAGTCGAAGAAGTGATTATTGAGAGGTCACGATGGAAGCGCGAGCTTAGTAATGAAGCACTGATGGATATTAGAAATGAAAAAGAAGATCTGATTAAAGCATTAAAACAAAAACCACAAAAATAAATTACATAAATCTTCCCAATGAAAACGTTTTCAAAAATTTTAACAGCAAATGATACTGGCCAAACATTATCTCATCAAGCGGGTTTACATATACCTAAGTCGAATCAAGAATTAATCGAATTTCTCCCCAAATTAGATCCAAGCCAAAAAAATCCTGATTCTTGGATCTTATGTATTGATGAAAATTATGTTACTTGGAAATTTAGATTTGTTCATTATAACAATAAATTAACTCAAGCAAATGGTACTAGAGATGAGTATCGTTTAACTCATACAACTAATTATATTAAATCATCAAATGCCATGAGTGGTGATGAGTTGGTTTTAGCAAAATCATCCTCAGCTAAAAAATATAAAATCAATATTAAAAAAAGAAAAATAAAAATTCCAGAGAAGATAAAATTAAAGGGATGGAGACGAGTATATTAATCATGACAAATTGGATATCTCACAAAAAAACAACAAATCATCCAGTCATATCATCAGGCTCTGAATTCTTATATCTAACCAAAGATTTAATTGAGAAACTACCGGAATATCTAAAAGATAAGGAAGCAGAGATTTTCAGAAGAAGAATATCAATTGACTATTCCCAACAAGACACACTTCAAGAGTTGGGGGACAAATTTGGTGTCAGTCGCGAACGGATCAGACAAATAGAAAAGAAATTATTAAGGCAATTAAGTGCTAGTTTTTTTAATAATAAAATGATTAAGACAAGCCATGAACTCATAATAAACCCGAACTATAATCAATGGTGGCAATTAGCCGCAGAAGAATATAGAGAAAATGAAATTATTGATTTAGAGATATTTATACGAAATTTATCTGATAGATGGAATGTGTCTGAAAATAAAATAATTCTATATATATCTTTCATTATAAATATCTTCACTCAAAATACCACGAGCATTCTTAATAAAGATGCATCAAGCAATAATCATATTTCTCAAGCAGCCTTAATAAATACAGATGAAAAAACAAAAAACATAAAACTAAATAAACTCAGATTTAAACACCATAAATATATAACCAAATTAAATACAATCGGTGTCAACAAGATTAAGGATATTCACAAAGTCTGGCCACTAGAAAAATCAAAAGCATCAAAATCAATCGAAACTCATCTTTATGAAATACAGGAAGCGGCACTATCACAAAATAACATTGATTGGCTTAAGTATAAAAATCTTCTAAACCTTAATATAATGCCGTCAATAACGCCAAATAATGATGAACATTTCTTGGTATCATTAGAAAGAAGTATAGATGAAATTTTATCTACATTACCATTATCAAAGAGGGCGCCAGCCTCGAATAATAACTATAAATGGAATACGCAACTTGATAGAATAAGAATCATATTTAAGAATCGGGTCGCCCTTCCAAGAACAAAAAGAAAAACTTTATCAGACGTTTCATTTATTATATATGGAGCAGATCATAATGGACCTTCAGTTGCTAGAGATGAGAAAATTTATCTAAAAATGCTTAATTCAGCAATTGTTAAAAAACAATATATGCTCTTGAGTTGTTGGTTAAAAGAGGAGTTCTGCGAATATATTGAAAAATTTAATCATATATTTAAAAAATCAAATAATGATTATGATAGGTTCATTGAACTAATTAAGATAGAATCAAAAAAACAAAATATTGACCCCCTGGTTGGCATACCGATACTCTGGTCATTATTTTATGGGCACCCTCCAGATAGATATTTTCATTTAAAGAAAGAATCTTTCAAAAAATTAGTCGATGACCCTAATAAAAATATAATTACTACAAAGATTAAATTGACTGGTTTTAGAAAAAATTATTAGTTTAAAATATAATATTAATATCAAATTTTAAAAATCA
>NYXF01000111.1 GCA_002685455.1 Porticoccus sp.
CTGAATTACCTTGTAATTCACAAAAGAAAACTAAAAAACGAAAGAAGAGAAGAGGTAGTAAAAATAAAAGGAAAAAAAATAAAAAATCTACTAAAAGAAAATCAAAACTATTATTTGATGAAATACCATCAAATGAAATAAAAATATCTAAAATTATAAGAAAATCAGATAACTATCACGATTGGTGTATTTTATGGGATAATACATGTATTTCAAAAGATTATAATTCATTAAAAAAAGTTTCAAATGTGGAAGAATGTTTTACTAAAGCAGATAAAGTATTACCAAAAGAAAAACAAAAATTTAAATTATTACAAGGAGACTTTGTAGGTCGCACATCAACTAACTATTATTCTACAGTATTCACCAAAGAAGTGTTAAATGATAAAACTAAATTTATCAACAGTTTTATTCAACTATTCCAATCTATGCAGAGTTTATTTTTAGGATTGGTAGAATTACAAAAGCTAAAAATATGTCATCATGATATCAAAGCTGATAATACTATCTTTTATGAAGGAAAATTATATTATATTGATTTTGGATTATCTTTAAAATTTAATGAAACAAAAAGTTTAATAAAAAGAATGAAAGAAGAATTTAATACAGGTAGAATTTACGAATCATATTCATTTGAATATATTTATTATCCAAAACTAACTGAAGATGAAATAAAATACGAAGAAGAAGATATTGTTTTCGGAGAACATAGGAAAGATTATGAGTTTTGTCAATATATTCATGAAGAATTATTTGGTAGAGATTTAGATCACATTAGATATAATCTACTAAAAGATGAATATCATAAAGTTCATAAACCAAATATTAATGTACTGATCAGAAAAATAGATACTTATTCATTGGGTGTGTTACCAATTATGATTTTAATAGATTCTTGTATCCGAAATAAACTCGATATTCATTTATTAATTCAACAATTATTAAATAAAGAATTAAAACCATATTTAGGCTTATTTTATGATATGACAGAACCAAATTACAGAGATAGAATAACATCTAAAGAAGCATATGATAGATATAAAAATTTGATTTCTTCACACGATACAAATCAATCAAATCAATCAAATACAACTACCGAGGAACAAACCAAGAGAACTAACCGAGAGAGAACTAACTAAAAATGCTTGATTATTATGGGTCAGTAATAAAATCGGAACAAGAAATTGATAGAGAACTCCTTCAGAAATTCAAAGATAGATGTCATGAAGCTTACATGAAAAAAATAATAAGTGATCTAAGAAAAGAAAATATCTTAATGAATGAATATTCTCATTCAGGATGGATGGTATTTCATTTTAAACCAATTTATGATATTATTGATAATAAAATGATTGTTCAAGAATATAAAAATAATCAAAAATTAAAATTTACTTATTGTTTTAATCAATTATATAAAGACAGCGATGTATGTAAAATGATTTGTGATAGAATTTAATTTATTGCTTGTTTGAAATTATAAATAGCTTTACCGATTAATACTATTGTTAGTAAAAGTGTAATTATTGGTACAATATCAATGATGTCAGAAGTAGTCTTATCTTCAATACTACTATAAATTAATTCTACATTTAATAATAAAGAAACCGATAAAAATGCGATAGGTATAATATATTTACCTTTTTTTTTCATGAAGTCTGATTTATATTTAAAATTATGAACGGCCAATGAAATTGTTATGAAAATACCAATATTCCTTAAATTACTGTGATAAACAGCTAAATATTTCATATCTGTTTCCTTATTGTCTAAAATGTCTATAACATCCATATTATATATTATATATTATATATTATATATTATATATTCATTAACCTAAAAATCCCGCCCCCATATCAGCATTTTGACCCATCCCTTCACTTGGTTGTCTTCCATGATAAGGAGCAATTAATTTATTACAAATTTTATCATCTAAAATTTCTAACACCTGAATTTGTCTGTATTTATTATCACCACAATTATCTTGTTTACCAAACGCCCTACTCATTCCAACATCAATTCGCCATAACCTTTCTCCATAAAGTGAATTCATGTATTTATCTTCCATAAACTGAGGAGTATGAGCAACAACAACTCTACTAACCGGTTCCATTAATTGATTTCTTGAATTTAGAATTCTTAAAAGCTCATTGTAACCTTTTTCAGTATTTTCTCCATAACCATCATCTTCTGAATACAATCTACACCAAAAAGGCGACATATCATCATCATCTCTAAAAATTTCATCAAATACTTTATCTTCTGCCTCTGAACACTGTTTTAATAACCATTTTTGAACAACATTGTTGATTTCATGAATACTATATTTACTCACTAAACTATGACTTAATCCACCATGAACAAATAAATTTTTACCAATCACTGTAATACTTTTTTTTTGTATCGCATAATGTTTTGCTATATTACCACCTCTTTCGAATACTTTTAGACGATGATAATATCCATAAGGATAACCATCATCAGTATATTTCTTATTTCTTTCATTGGGTGGAACAAATTCTAAAAATTCTTGTGGCGAAACATATCTAAAATCCCTATCAATATTCATTAATTCATGATTACCTATCATACCCAATACTCTTCCACCATGTGCTTTTGCCATAGCATCTAATTTTTGCCATAATTGAATAATCATCATATTATTTCCTTCATCTTCAACAACATCATTAAAATCTTCAATACAATTTTTTTTCCAGTTATCTGGTCTGCATCTATCAATCTGATCACCTAATTGAATTACCCATGTATCTCCCCCACACCATGATATTTTATTAACATTATAAGGGAAAATATCATCAGGGATAACTTTAGCTAATCTTAATGCTTGTAAGGTAACTCTTAAATCACCATGTAAATCACCCATAGCAATTAATCTTCTAACTTTAGGATACATGCCAATCTGATCATATTTATCCATATTTGGATCTTGAACGGTTCTTTTGATTTCATTTTGACCATTATTATATACTACTTTTGCTGAATGGTCTTCTCTTGCTATAACTTTTTCTTGTGAAGTAAAAGGTTCAGACATTCTTCTATCACGATTTACTGAAGGTTGAGGTGGAGAAGTCGCTGTATTATTTGTTTTTTGAATATTTAATGGTTGAGAAGTGCTTCGTTTTAAACCAGATTGAGAACTGTCAGGTACAACCGTTTTAATATTCTTTTGCTGGTTAGATGTTGAACTAGGTGCGGATGAACTAGGCGCAGAAATATTTGGCGCAGAATGTCTTCTTTGTTTATAAGCAGTTTTTTTATAATCTACCCATTTTTTTATTTCATGAATAACTTGTTCTCGTGTATGATTTTTTAATTCATTACTCTGAATAATATTATATTTTAAACAAATCCCGGCTATTTCTCTATCGGATAATTTTGTGATATTAATATCCATCTTAAGATAAGAAATATATCATTCATTCTTTTTAAACTAATTTTTTTTTATATGTTAAATTATAAATATGGTTAAAAAAACTCGTAAAAGAAATAGTTCTAGGCGCCGAAATTCTACTAGAAAATATTCCAGACGCAGAAACCCTGTTAGAAAATATTCTAGAAAGAAAAATACTAGAAACAATACTAGGCGCAAGACTAGACGTAAGACTAGACGCAGAAATACTAGACGCAGAAATATTCGGAGAACCAAAAAGAGAATGATGGGTGGTGGATTCGACAGATTTTCCAGTGAATACAAAAGACTATTTAATAATCCGAGATGGGTTAGGAGTGCTGAAGCACCTGGATGTCAAATTTGTGATACAGTGTTTGGACCATTTACGTGGAAGCACCATTGTCGTAGATGTGGAATGTCTATATGTAATGGTTGCTCTCGCGTCGCACAACCAGACAAGCTAAATAAGTGGTTAGAAGACGACAAACCGCATGAATTACGAGATGTGAAAAATAAAGATAAAAAAAGAATTTGTCGCCTTTGCAACGCAGGTGGTCCACTATCATTAATCCCCGAATCGGACCATGCCACTAAGGGAACAAAAGCTTACGAGGTAGCCACTGACAGACTGATAAGTATGGGTTATCCTAGTGATCTCGTTAATGAGCAAATAGAGAGAGGTGCGGGATATAAAGGTTCTACACCCGATGAAAAAGTAAAAGCGGTCGTGGAATGGTTTGCTAAAAAAGAACCACAACCACAACCAGCCCCACACCTAGAACCGGAACCGGAACTACAACCAGAAGCGGCAGAACCAGTAGCGGCAGCAGCAGCAGAACCAGCAGCGGTAGCGGCAGAACCAGCAGCAGCAGCGGCAGAACCAGCAGCAGCAGAAGAAATACCAACAGGTGGTCTGGCAGAGCTGGAGGAAAAAGTCAGCTTCGATATGCCCACCGAGGACCCATTCGTAGATCCTTTGAAGGACCCGGAAAATGACGTGTCCATGACCGATATGAAGAAAGAATACCCTGATTTCTTCAAAGGAGGTGGTCGGGTCATTAAGGCCCCTGATCAAGATGAAGTGATGTCAGACATGGAGAAAGGAGATAAGCCGTGGAGTATCGGCATCCACCCGACCGACTTCATGATTCCCGTTTGCCACCAGGGCATGAATCGGTCGCAGGTGATGCGGCTCGTGCTGACGGGCGTGGCGAAGGAGCTGCATCCTCCTCCGGATGAGGATGCAGCTCCATGGGTCTCGCGGGCGCACGGCGCGGTCTCCGGGTGCGACGCGCATAGCGCGTACGATCCGAGGACCTTGAGCGAGGAAACATTCATCGAGTACATGTTCGACCCGGGCGACATCTTCCAGCAACACTACGACGCGAAGAGAGACACCGACCCGCAGAGAGGCCCGCTACAGCGGGGGTTCAACGGTCTGTTCAAGAAGAGGAAATTGCCACGGGTCGGCGAGGAGATGGCCCAGCATCGGAAGCTCAACCCGGTAACCGAGTACGTATCGCCACGCGAGTGGCAGGACATCGGGCGAGACCGCCTATTCACGCACCAGTGGTTTGACCGTTACATGTTCGCTCCAATGGAGGTGATCCGCAAGAATGCCGCAAGGGAGCCTGGCGTCGCGCCGGAGCGCCAAGACAACACACTACCGCCTGAGGGAGCGACGCGGCGCATTTTCTTCGCATTTGTCCGAGCGGTGCCGAACCTCATCGATCGACTGCTGGAGGTGGACCAGGGCGCGAAGAACACCGTGATCGTCTCCATGCAATACGACGACAAAATGAATCACAAGCTGCGACACTGCAAAGGGCTGAGCAAAGATGAGGTGCACAAAGAGATGGTGGAGGTCCACTACAAAACATATATGATGTACGCCAATTTGGTACACGCAGACCTAAGTCCTGGACCGGATCCGGAACCTATCAACTTAGAAGAACCAAGTCCTGGCCCCGGAGCCGTTGCTCAAGGAACCAAATATACCATGTTTTATCATTCAGATGGTAGGCCATACTACGCAGATATTTCAAATAACAACAAAACTTCATGGAAATTCCCTTATCCAGGTGAGAAAATTAAATTGACAAATATGGATTTTAACGAGAAATCGGTGGAGGAATCCCTCATTAATGCAGATGGCGATGTACAAGCAGCTATTGCTATTATCGTTGGACAATAAGAACATTAATTTTCTTAAATAAATTTGATTTAAACATGTGATATTTAATAAGTATAATAAATATGACAACTAAAAAGATGAATGTAATGCTCGCAAAAGAATACGAACTTGGAATGACTCTGAAGAAAGACAACTCTAAATATTCTACTCCTCCTAGGGGATGGATTATGTCTGAGAAGTTTGATGGATACAGAGCACTATTCTGCTACGAGATGGTAGATGGTAATCCAGTAGGTAAATTTTACTCACGTAATGGAAAACCTTTCAATGCTGCAGATTGGTTTCTGGAGTCTATGCCTCCACCAGAACTCTTAGGTGATAAAATTCTTGATGGTGAGTTGTGGGCGGGCAGGGATAATTTTCAACTCATGGGTATTGTGAGAAAGAAAGTTCCTGTTCCCGAAGAATGGCTTCAGATTCAATATCAAGTTTATGACATCACAAACTCTGAAGGAGGCTTTGTAGACAGACTCAAGGAGTTGAAACGCATTGTAAATTTTACAAGCAAATCTTGGTCTATCAGACTCAAGAATGAAGAATTTTATATCCCAGATGATACTAGCATTGAACCACCTTTGATTTATGCTCAGCAAAAGCGTATTACCGGAGAAAAGATGATGAAAGAATTTTATCAAGAGATTATTGACAATGGAGGCGAAGGTATTATGCTAAAGCATCCACAAGCACCTTATGATAATGGAAGATCTTCATATATGTTGAAATTCAAACCAGCATTTGACAGAGAAGCTGAAATTATTGATTACAAAATGGGTGATCCAGATAGTAAATATAATGGTATGCTAGGTAGTTTTATATGTCGACCTCTAAAGAATCACGATACCTATATGAGTGTTGATAAAGATAATAATCATATCTTTACTCTTTCGGGTATGGATGATAAGATTCGCAAGAATTACCTGAGAACTCATCCAGTAGGGACTATTATTACATTTGAATGTTCTGGATTTACCGATAAAGGTGTTCCTCGGTTTGGTAGGTATCTTAGAATCAGAGATGATGTCGTAGTGAAAGATCATGTAGTTAGTGAAGAAAGTAGAGAAACATTAAACAAAGTCGTTAAGATTTTCAGCCACCTTGAAAATTATTACAAGAGTAATTATGATACCTTCAGGGCAAAGACTTATATGAGTGTCAATAAGGCTTTGAAAGGATTATCAAAAGATTCAGAATTAGATGCTTCTCATCTGAAATCTATCAAAGGTATTGGTCAAGGGACAATTGATCGTATCAAAGAAATTATAGATACAGGGACTCTTCAAGAGTATGAAAAGATTAAAGATAAGAAGTCTCCTTTAGAAGAATTTCTTAAGATTCATGGCGTGGGGAAACAACATGCGAAGAAATTACTTTCTGCTGGTTTCAAAGGCGTTGATGATCTGCGGAACTGTGATAATATCCAAGATCATTTAAATGATACTCAAATGAAGGGTCTACAATATTATGATGATATGCAAGTTAGAATCCCATACAAAGAGATTCAGAAGCATGAAGTTTATCTTAAGAATATCCTGAATAAGATAGATCCTAAAGCAGAACTAACTATTGCTGGTTCTTATCGTAGAAAGAGACCAGATAGCGGTGATATTGATTTGCTGCTCAAAGCTTCCAATAAGAAAACATATAATAAGTTTATTGATGTCTTAGTTGAAGAAGGTTATTTAACTTGTCAACTCGCTAGAGGTTCCAAGAAATACATGGGTATGGGTAAGATAAATTCTTCCCCTTGTCACAGACGTATTGATATTATGTATACAAAACCAAGTGAGTATCCATTTGCTATATTGTATTTTACCGGTTCAGGTGAGTTTAATGTGAGAATGAGGGATGATGCTTTGAAGCAAGGTTATACGATGAATGAGTATAGTATTAAACACAGTGATACGGGTAAAATTGTGGATAAAGTGTTTCATGAAGAACATGAAATATTTAAATTCTTAGGATATGAATATCTAAATCCAGAAGATAGACTTCAATAAAATATTTAAAAATAATTATCTTTATTATATAAAATGACTAATTTAAGAAAAACAAGTATTTATGAAAGCCAAGATAGCCAAGATAGTTTGCTATTAAATTTACCTAAGAAACAAAAACGATGTGGTTTGGGGATGATGAAATGTTTAGGTTGTATAATTTTTTTTACGGGGACTAGTGCTTTATCATTTTATATCGGTGTAAAATACGCAAATCATTTAGAAGATAATGATGGATCATTATAAAGATGTATCCGCCTTTATTTGCGTCTGATATAAAAGAAAATGAAAGAGATGAAAGTAAAATCGATAAAAAATTATGTATAGAATTGTGTAGAGTATTTACTTGTTTATCTTGTGTTTGTGTCTTATATTTAATATTTTTCACACATGTTATTAATAGTGAAATAGGTACAAATTATTCATTATTTTAAATTTAATGGATTGGATTCATATATATATGTCACTTATCTGGAGCTAACCCTCTTGTTCGCCAAATCCATNGCCAAATCCATCGCCTTTGGGTAGATTAGCCGATGATTGTCCTTCATCCATAATTATATTAGTAGCTACTTCATTAAATCTAATAAATAAGGCGGCGATAACCGCCACTACGACAGATAAAACTAATGGTATTACACCCATTCCGTATAACCAACCGTCTGAATTTAATGTTTTGGATACATTCGCACCATTTTTACAATAGCATTTTGCTTCTGATGAAGACTTTGATAAGGATTTAGCTTCACACCCCAATTGAATATATCCGCCCGGAGAACTACTATCCCCATCTGGGGATTTTCTAAATGTTTTTTGATTTGTTTCTTTATTATATTCTTTAACTAAAATAGGATTTAATTTAAATTTGCTTTCACAAATGTTATCCATACCCCGGTTATCATCAAATGTCCATTTCCTGCTATTACTTATAATCTCTTGCCCAGATGGTAATAATTGGCATATAGAATCATCGCCATGCTTGCCACCATCGTATGAATCTAACGACCAATTAGTATTGTGACTTGTCTCATTTGTAGTTTTTATTAATGAAGACGTTGCCCATATACTGGATTTGGGATTAGGAATCCCGACCCCACTTGAATTCCCGGGTGGATCTTTAATATCATTGGACCACACGACATTAAAATCTGATTCATGGTAAATCGGTTTTTTAAAACCGGGCGTCGTCGGATTACTATCAATAGTATATATATTATCGGGATGAAACTTATGTCTTTTTTTTACCTCTTTATCATCGGCATTGTCTATAATTATTTTATTCACTCCATTTATTTCAAGGACGCACCCCCCAGCTGCCTCATCTGTTTTGGGAGGACAACTAAGTCCTTGTAGATTTAATTCTCCATTGCCAGTATACCCATTATTATTTACATGCGACGAATGCGCAAGGGTTGCCAATTTATCATTATTATTGAGTGTTGTAAGGTAATTTATAGAGCATTTATCGGCTGACATACAAGTTTCATTACCCGTATCCTTACAATATCCCAATGATTTCGCAATACTTGAAAATGTAGACGAAGGACATTCCTCAGGGTTTTCCTCGGCATTAAGAGCTAATGCTCCGTGCCATGGTAGAGGAACAGATTCTTTTGGCATTATACTCTTATAACATCCTAAACCATACTTATCACCCTCATCCGATACCTCTGGCCCCACACCTTGGTTCATATAACTTAGATTAGTAGAACAACTACTTAGAGAATTTACATGAACTTTTAAATTGGATTCATCACCATCAACACAAGTTTGACCGTCTTTACAACATGGTTCGCCATCTCTGTTTATACACTTAGTAATATAAGGACCCCCTGTCAAATAACCCGTGCCTGGTTGTAATATTTCTATACTTTCATCATTATAAATTGGATTATTTCTAAGTTTAACTGGTTTAACTTTTATACTTTTATCTCCTGCCCATGTATCGTCTCCCCCTATATTAGAATAAAAATCATGATGATAATAAAAATCATCATCTTCTAATGTTGTTGTAAATTCGTTATTATTACTATCGTAGATATTAGAACATTCTACAGATGTTCGTAATCTCATTTCCGCAATATAATCATCTTCGGCATCTTCCCGACAATTTTCCCCATCAGATCCTTTTTCGCATTCATCACCTTTCTTATCCTTTGTAAATGAACTTGATATAGGTGTACCCGAAATATCAGGCATATTCATATATTTCCTTATTGAACCTCCTTTCCATTTATATTCCCAATGCTCTCTATCAGTAGCTTTTTCTAAACATTTATCTATATGATCACCCACACGCTCGTTAAAATCTTCATCAGTACAATAACTCCCAAATCCAAACCATGGTTCTTCAAATTTAGTGACAACTATAGAAGTACCCGGTAAAGTATCAGAAGCGAATAACATAATACACCACATAATAACGGCGAAAAAGATATAAGATGCAAACCAAATAAAGAAAACCTTTTCCAATTTACTTTTAGAAAACTCATTTGTGTAGTATGCTTTAGCTAACATTACAAACATGAAAAGAACTCCGACAATTGTACCAAATAAACTAGGACCCTGAGAGGCAGTATTTGATAATGTATTTTGTAATGTAACAGAAATAACATTTTTTGTTACTACCTTATCATCCGATGATAATATGGCTTGCTGTGATAAATCTTGTTGTATGTCTTGACTTTGATAAAGTTTTGCCCCTTCACATGTTAGATCACCATCAAGTATTATTGAATTTTCCCCACCCGCATTTGCTATAGATGAAATAAAATTATTTCTTTTAATAAATACATCATTTCTGATTGAATTATTTACATCATTAGATACTTCATTTAATTGATTATTTATTTGCGCGGATAAAAAACCGCCTGCAAATCCGGGAGCTTCTTGAGTTAAATCATTTTTTAAATCATTTGTAATATTTGTCGATAAATTAGTATCATATGATATATCGCTTTTACTAATTGCGGTTATATCTTGATCACTAATTTGAGTCTCCCTAATAATTTGTCTGAAGTCACAACCTTTTTTCAAAACCATATTTTTAGCGTGAAACGAGTTCACAGCTTCAATGTTTGCTTCTTGAGTTACATCCAGATTGTTTGTAATTGCGGTAGAATTTAAAACACTTGAATTAACATTATTATTTACAATATTGCCTTGTTGGCTACTTTGATATCCCGCAAACATTACTCTATATTATTAGAAATATATAAAAAAAGATAAATATACATAAAATTAAATATCATTTAATTGACGACGGCAAGTTTATTATAAAATGTCCCCATATCAGTATCAGATACTACTCCTTCACTTTTTTTCCCTTCCCCTTTACTTTCTCCTTCATCATTTGAAAATTGTGATATAACCCACATTGCGAATATTACTGCTGCTACTGCTGCTACTACTGCTACTACTATTTTCCATGGTTCATCAAATGCGAAGAATGATGATGATGGTTCTGATGGTGATGGCGATGGTGATGGTGAATGATCTCTATCATTATCAATATCAATAGTCCCTCCCTCTGTATATGTTTTTGTTGGGTCTTCTTTACCAGTGAGGCCACACATTTTGCCGGAATCTGGGTCATCCTTATAATTTTGAAAACAATTCATATGGATAGTTTGATCCAATTTTCCACCATCCTGTATAATTATAGAGTCTGACTCAACTATATTTTGAGCGATACAAGCATATTTACAACTACCATCATTACATTCCGCTTGTTTTTCTACGGCTTTGGTATATTTAGTGGTTAATCCATATTCCTTACGGAATGTATAATCATCATTGCAATGTAATCCACTCCAACAAGGGTGATACCAACAAGCATTATCTATTTGGATACTAGCATTATTTTCATCACTTGGATCCTTATTATCGTAAAAATAGATGATTTGATTTATTATACTATCCTTTCCTTTTTTTTTTTTTATACAAGTTTCTTTCTCATCTGGATTTAATAAGCCACACCCATTATTCGGATTCGGTGTATTACAAGCATTATTATCATCATTTATTGACCGACAAGCATCAAATTTATTATGCATTTTGTATGCTTCTTTAACTGGGTTACCATCTTCACTGAAAGTACCACCAGTCCATTTCCAAAAACAGTTACATATTTTTGAATATCTCTCTTTTAATAAATCATTGTATTTTTTGGCATGACCCTGTGTATCTGAACTATCTGAACTATCTATTTGTTTCCAATCAAAAATATCATCTCTGGCACAGAATAATTTCATATTTTTGATGAACTCATTATCTGTATTGTCGATATTTTTGGAATAATCAGAATGATGTAAGAATGCTCCTGCGGCATGGGTTGTTAGAAAATTTAGAAATCTACCTAAATCTGTACTTGCGTTAAAATTAGTATCAAATAGTGTTCTCTCTTTTTGTTCTTTGATGAGTTTTGCTAAATCAAACTCATTATTTAAATAATTACAACATGATTGATCATTATCATTTATACATCTACTTGGATCGTAATCCTTCTCCACACCAAATATATCTTCATATATATGATCAAAAAATCCATTACTGATATAGGTATCAATAATTTCTGATTTACTCATACCATCAGTATTTCCATTAAAATTCGGGAACATTATTCTTAATTCTTCAGTAGTTCTACCTTTAAATTTTTCATTAATCTGATCACGCCATATCTCCAAAATCTCGCTAGAAACGGTATTAATATTATAATCTGCTGGATAATATCCGCAACCACTTTCACTGACACTCCCAATTGAATCTATTATATCACTGGTAATAGTTTCAGCTTTCCATTCATTATTTATATTCTTATATTGATAACATGGGTGATATGTTTTTGTAGTACCATCTACTTTGCTATAAAATTTTTCTGTGCATTTGTAACCTCCATTATCATCGTCGCATTTATATATTTTGCCTGATTCCCTTGTATATTTCTCACAATTATCATGTTGTAAAAAATCTTGAATCTTTTTACATTCTGATTCTGATTCTATAACATTTTGATTTTGACATTCTAAATTTAATATAAATTTGATGGGATGATTCAGATCGTTAATAAACTCGCACATTTCTTCAGCATCTAAATCTTTATCTCCTATATATTTTGTCGCTTCACTAGTCCCTGGTGGACATCCATCTTGACTGAAATTATTCATTTTGTTTTCAGCCTGTATTAAATCACTTCTAAGGCCATTGGGTGATTTAGTTATGGTTGCTGGTGTCAATTTCTTATCAGCCAAATGAGCGGAAACCCATATAAAAAAATTTTTTAATTCATTTCCAAGAGCTTTACTCCTTGGTTTGTGGGGATACGCTGGATCTGTTGCTATATCATTATAGTCCAATTCTAACCAGCGAATACACGATGTATCTGTTAATAATTTAATATAACTTGAATATTTAATATACCAAGAGGTATCACTTGATGCTGGTTTTACTGGTATTCCACCCCTGATTGTAAAATCAGCATTATTTTTTGTAATATTATGCGAACACCATTTATCCGGTGTATCTGGTGTATCATTATCAGTATTATATCTTGCGCAAACATTTGATGCTGGATCATATACTCCAGCACCATATTCTTCAATATCATTATTTGAATAAATAAGAGTCGCATTTGTGGTAAGTGGACATATAACTTCATTACCATTACTATCAGTTAGCGGTTCATACTTTCCATCTTCATTAAAACTAGTACAACAAGCCATCCGTAATTTCGGTATACCAGTATCCTCATCGATTTTATCTGTCCCCCACCGCTCATGAGCCCAATTTTTTTTGTATTTATAATGACAACCTGTAGAATTTTCATCATACTCTTGTGAATAATAGGTGGCTCCCACAGTCCCACCTAAAATTATAAATGGAGAAGCGGCCACCGCAAGCGCACCCCCGACACTACCAACCCCCGCCGTCCCCGCCGCCCCTAAAGCCCCTATCCCTCCAATCACAGAGGCACCCCCCGTGTAGGATCCTAAGTTTTTATCTGCTGTTGTGGTTAATATCTTTTCAGGTTTAATTTTACATTCCGAACTTTCTACATAATCAAATCCTTCCGGTGTCTCGAACTTGAAATCACTACAATCCTTAGAATAACCTTCTCTTCCATCCGTAATTATAGACCATGCGGGTGATCGGAAATGGCCGTGATGTCTTATTTGCCCTGATGGCCAGTAGAGAGAATTACCATATCCACAGGCTGTATAAAATTCATCTAACTTGTCAATACCCGGAGTGAGTTCATCGGAAAACTTCCCCGTATCCTTTCCATCCTTCTTGACCTTCTTGTAGCATTCTCTATCCCTCACCCCACAAGGTTTCATGGTTAAACTTGAGTCAAAATACTCTACCCCTGCACTATCTGGAAGGACATTTGCTTTTGCGTATTTTGGCAGAGATTTTGGAAATATAGGTTCCTTATCATCAAGTTGGTTCGGGGTAATTTTATATCTTTTAGATAAATTACAATGTTTTCCCAATGGACAACAATCTCGTCCACTAGTTCCACATCCACTTTCTTCATTTACCATTTATAACTTAATATTAATTATATAATAGATTATTATTTTAGTGTTTAAAGTTATAATCTTAAAACTATTTTGACGAATACTATTATAAAGATGGGACAAACTCCAAGTAAAGATCAACAATTTGCTGAATTATATTCATCTTATATTCAACAACAACAAAACTTAATTTATCAACAACAACAACAAATTAATAGTTTGTTTAATAATAATTTACAGGGGCAAATGATGCAACAACAAATGCCACCTAACATGTTTTTTCAAAGCGATACTATGGGTCAGCAAAATTCTTATCAACAACAACAGCAACCACAACAACTTCAATTGCCTTCTGCGAAACAAAAACTGGACCCTTATAAAATATTAAATGTATCTAAAAATTATGATGAAAAGATTCTAAAAAAAGCTTACCTGAAAGCAGCCATGAAAGCACATCCTGATAGAGGTGGTTCTCCTCAAGCATTTCAGCAAGTATCAATTGCTTTTACTCTTTTACAAAAAAAACTCAAAGAAAGAAATAATAATCACAGTCATAATGAATTAAGAGAATCATCCAAAGATTACTATTCACAACAAATGAATACACCTAAATTAAATACTAAAATGACCGAAAAGTTTGATATTGATGTTTTTAATCAAATCTATGACCAAAATAAAATACCTGAAGTTTATGATGATGGATACGGTGATTGGATACAAGAAAATCCGGCATTGGAATCCGGTCAGCAAAAAATGTTTCAAAATGGATTTAATAAAGATATGTTTAATGCTACTTTCGAAAACTATAAAAGAGAACAAGCTCAAAAAAATCCTCAAAATCAACTTGTAAAATATCAAGAACCTGAAGTTAAAATTTCAATGTCAAATTCTGATAGTATTATGACTTTAGGACAAGGTAAAATTACAGACTTCAGCGGTAATTCAGATAATTTAGCTTATACTGATTACAAACAAGCATTCACTGATGGAAGTATGTTAATTGATCCTTCTTCAGTTGATACTTCTGGTAGAGCAAATTCAGTGAGAGGTATTAAATCACAAAGAAGCAATATTTCTTATCAAATGAATCAAGAAGATCAAATAAGATTAGCAAAACAACAAGCTTTAGAAGAGAGAGCGGAAAAAGATAGAGTCTCACGACTGAATGTTTATGATAAACAACATGGCGAAGCATATGAACGTATTCATAGTATGTTACTCAGATAATTGAATGACAATTCCTCCAAACCTAGCTTCATCGGCATAACATTTAAGATTATTAATGAAACATTCATGGTCTTTACCTTTTACATCGTTTACAATTGATAAGAAACCACCCGCATGATCTATATTGTAAAATTTTATACTTTTACCATTTTTAGTCGTAGCTAATTCAACACATTCATGACATATCATTTTAGGATATCTTTCAAAATACAACATATTTTTATCGCAAATAGGACAGTCCTTATTTTTCATTTATAAGAATAATTTTAAAATTATATTTAAATATTAATTTAAACTTCAATTTCATCTTTAACACCATTTACAATGTCTCCTCTACCAGCAATAAAATCCCTTTGATTTTCCGTTGTACAAACACATCCAGTCGATGTAGAGAAGGTTCCGGGGCAGCAGTTAGGTGATGTTCTATTATTTGCAAACATCAACATTTTCTTAGGAGATCCTGGTTGCCCATCTATGGTT
>NYXF01000092.1 GCA_002685455.1 Porticoccus sp.
CTTTGTCATAAAAAAAAATAATCTCACACAAATAAACTCTTATGCATTATTTATTTTCATCTGCCTTTTACTGTTAACACCAAATGTTTTTCAAAATAGCAAACCTATTCTATCAACTGTATTTATCTTATTAGGCCTCCCAAAAAATATACGAAGAAACTTTGTGCCTATTCCAAACTACATAAATAAGTTCTTGGAAGTTGAAAAATCTTGCAATACTAAGTTGACTGAAGCACTGGGCCGGCATCTTAAAGCACAAACAGGCATTAGTATAAGTGCTGATGATTGGAGAAAGATTGTTTTAGATGACATCTACTATGTAAACTTTGAGATAGTAGATGAAAATTCACATATTCTTGCATCAAGTAAGAATTTAGAGCATCTGAAATCAAGTTTTAAAATAAATATATCTGATACTTTAACGCAGATAACTAACTGCTCTATTGAGCGAGAGGATATCAAAGAATGGGATTTTGGAGAGCTTCCAGAAGTTTATTCAGTGAATCATAAAGGACAAACAATAAAAACATATCCGGCATTAGTCGTCGAAGATGGAAAAATAAATTTAAAGTTAGCTGATAATCTTTTGACTGCAGTTAAGAAAACGTTTCTCGGTATGATAGCTCTCTATCAATCAATAGATTCTTATACACTTAAATACCTCAAAAAAAATCTTTTAAATGGCATGGACCTTCAATTAAAGTTTGCCGGGCTGGAGGGGAAAGAGTTTCTAGTTAAGCAGATAATAGATAAGGCGTATCTTTTAAGTTTTGTTGATAATCAGCAAATACCAAGAAATAAATCTGATTTTGAATTTAGGTTCATAGAGGGAAAAAGTAAAGTTATATCAATAGCTAATGAGTTAGATGACATGGTGGCACCTTGGACTTCCTTAATCTCAGATATTCGACGAGAGACTTCTAAATATAGACAATCTTATGCAGATACTATTCAGGATATAGATCGACAACTAGATATACTTTTATTTGATGGGTTTCTATTTCAGGTACCAATAAAGCTTTTACGTCAATACCATCGTTATTTGAAATCGATACTAATCCGTTTAGAGAAACTGCGTCAGAATGTAATTAAAGAGCAGACTCAGATGATAGAGTTATCATACTTAGAGGGCCGCTTAAAAGAAAAAAATCAACAGACAGAAAAGCTATCCTTAGTCGCTGCATCTGGGCTTTGGGAGCATAGCTTTTTACTTCAAGAATATCGTGTGTCTTTATTTTCTCAAGGCTTAAAAACTATTGTGCCTGTTTCAAGAAAGCGAATAGATCATCATTGGAAAAAAATACAAGATTTGATTTAAAGGTACTTTAAAGCGTATACCCACAAAGAAAAGCGACTCAAAAGAGTCACTTTTCTTTGTGGGAGTTTTTAATGACTAGAACTTGGTCTTTAAGTCAACTTGAAGACGCTCGTAGTCAAATTCTTCTCCACGAGATTCTTTTCCATACTCAGTGTCGAAGTAGGTAAGAGCTAATGAAGTGTTTTTACTCAAGCCTAGAGCACCACTTATCTTTGAGCCTTTTGTGTCAGTACCTCCGCCACCAAAATCCGAGTCAGTATGCGCACCAAAGGTTGCGTCTTGCTCTAGATCTTGGTAGGCATAACCGAATGCTAAATCACCTCTTTTCTTGGCACTACCAACTTTGACACCATAAATGAAACCAGTATCTTCTTTAGGGTCAGAAATACCATCTATATTAGAATCACCGTCGTTCTTAATATAATCAGCATAAAAGGTAGATTTTTGACCTAATATTTTAGTTTTGACTTCCGCAAAAACTTGCTGTATCTCGTAATCGTAAGCATAGGTTGTTCCGCTGGCAGTATTACCGGACTCATCTGCCAGAACATCAGCAAGTTCTGAACCTGAAAGCGGTATGTTGTAGTAACCTAAACCAACAGTAACTTTAGTATTCTTGTCTAATTTAAATTTATAACCTACCTGTGCACCATAAGTTTCAATAATATCTTTATTACCGCTTGAGCCGTCGTCACTATTTAAAAAGTTATAGCCCAAAGTTGCAAAGACACTATTATTTTTATACTTAATATATGCACCTTCGGGCCTTAAATCACCATCGAAAATTAAGCTACTTTTCCCTGGTTTAAAATAAGGCACTTTCGTTTTACCAGCAGTCAAAGTCATATTGTCATAAAACTTCCAAGCTATATAACCTTGGTCTAACACAATACCTTTATCTGAATTGCTGCTACCAAAAGTTGAGTTTGAGGATATTGGATCACCCCCTGAGGTACCTGTGGCCAACGCAAATCCTGCTTTTACGTCATCTGATACTTGTGCTGTTACTTCAAGTCTTGCGCGTAGGCGTGAAAGGTTACGTTCATCAGCATCTCCGACATTTTCGCGATCATCATCCATAGTTTCATAACGGTAACGCATATCTCCTTTGATGTTGATTTTTTCTGCCCATTTTAATTTTGGATTAGTTTTTTTGGCCACTACTGTCGTATATTTATCCATATTATCTAGACGTTTAGAAAGTTCAGCAATTTGTGCCTTGAGTTGAGCAATCGACTCTGCCTCGGAGCCTCCCGCTAAAGTTAACGGACTTACGACTAATGCTATAAAAGCTATAAAAAGTGCAAAAATTTTCATATTTTATTTTTCCCCTATAAATTTTAAATATACTTTCCATTAATTTGTAAAAATATATTATCGGGGATATATGTTTCAGTTTTATGACGTATATATTGCAGTTTTATTACATGATATAAATTTGAAATATTTATGAGATTTTCGATGACTTTTCAGCATAATATCGATTTATTTATCGTTTTGAGGAACAATGAGAAGTATTTTCATGATTTTTGTTATAAAGTACACATGTCATAGGTATAATTATTTGCCTTTTAATTGAAAAAAATTAGAGAACGAAATTTTTTAGTCTGTTAAGCTAAAAATAAATATGTTTTTTGATTTGGGGCTTTTTAAATTGAGGATATGGTAATGAAGAGCATAATATTATTAATAGCTGGTATATTGTTAACCAATCAGGCGCTCGGTGGCGGCGATCCAGATTCTTATAAACAAGTCACGGAACCCAGCTTGATGTTTGAAGATACCAATGCTACCTCTAATTATCAATCATCATCAGCACAAGATAAAAATCTAGATTTTTCTACCTATGATCCATGGGAAAATTTTAATAGAAAAATCTTTGCATTTAACGATACTATTGATACTTATGCTTTTAAGCCACTTGCAAAAGGGTATCGGTATATAACTCCAGATCCGGTAGAAGCAGGATTTTCAAGAGTATTCTCTAATCTTGGAGAAATAGTAACCATAGCTAATGACCTATTACAAGGTAAATTTGGCCAAGCTACCAATGACGTTGGAAGGTTTCTGATTAATACTACGGTTGGGCTCGGCGGTTTTTTTGATGTAGCCGATAACCTTGGACTAGAAAAAAATGAAGGTGAGGATTTTGGTCAAACTTTAGGTTTTTATGGTATAAATAATGGCCCTTATTTAGTACTGCCAATTTTTGGTCCGAGCTCGGTAAGAGATGCCCCTTCAAGAGTGGTCGATCAGCTCCTTAACCCAATCAATGAAATTGATGATATACCAGCTAGAAATGCCTTATATGGCACAGATGGACTTGTTACCAGAGCTGATCTTTTGAAAGCTGAAGCTCTGTTTAAGGGAGACAAGTACGCATTTTACAGAGATATTTATCTACAGAGACGTCAATATTTAGTCGATGACGGTAAAGTGGAAGATGATTTCTAAACATTGATGGTTTTTATTTTTAAAGGTTCATCATAAAATTGATGCTAAATACAAACTTCTTGTTTAAAAACAAAGATTAATATGCTCCTTTAAATAAGGTCTAATTAGCGTATGCCAATAAAAGGTGATCTTCTAGTTGTATCTGACAGTAATGATAATTGTCGGTTTCTGGAAAATCTCTTGTCTGATTCAAATTGGCAAGTCACAAGTTCTTTTGAGCCTAACAGAGCTTTGGTAGCTATAAAAAATATTCGCCCTGCTGTTGTGATATTAGATCTGCCACTCGATCTGATGCAAGCTAAATTCACCACACTGCTAACGCTAGACCTTGAAACAGCATACGTAGTGATCTTGCCAGAAGTAAATCCAAGAGAAGTGGCAAAATTTTTTCACAAAAATGCATCCGATGTTTTAATCAAACCATTCGCTGAAAAACGCTTCCATGAGGCAATTGAGAGAGCTTCTGAATTCAAAAGCCTAATAAGGCAAAATCTCGAATACAGAAAACAATTGGAAGAAGCTAATCGAGAGCTAAATGACAGCTTACACCTACTTGAGTTGGACCAAATAGCCGGTAGCCAAATTCAAAACAGCTTACTTCCTAAAACGCCACTTAAAAAAAATAAATACGAAATAGCTTACAGAATTTCTCCTACTCTATATTTAAGTGGAGATTTTGTTGGATATAATATTTTATATGATCGTTATCTAGTATTTTATGTCGCAGACGTTTCTGGGCATGGATCTTCCTCAGCTTTTTTAACCGTATTATTGAAATTTATTTTTAATCGAATTTTAAAGCGCCATAAAGCAAATAAAGATTTGGACGTCATTGCCCAAGCTCCTAAGGGCTTTATAGAGCATATTAATAGAGAGGTAATGGCTTTAGATCTTGATAGACATCTAACAATTTTTGCGGGTTCACTTGATACAAAGACAAATAAACTTCGGTATACAGTAGCCTCACATATGCCTATGCCTTTTATTGTTACGAGTGGGAATGTAATTAGATTAAAGGGCAGAGGTAAGCCAGTTGGAATTTTCAGAGATGCTGAATGGAAAGTAGAAGAAGTAGAATTGCCCAGTGAATTTTTATTGACTCTTGTCTCAGACGGAGTTCTCGAGGTATTTCCCAATAAATCATTAAAAGATAAAGAAAAAATTATATCAAATTCTATAAAAGAATCAGACGGTTCGGTAGGAGATATATGTAAAAAATTAGGTTTATCACAAATTAAGGATATACCAGATGATGTGACTATATTGACTATAAGGAAAAAAAATTAGGTGGACTTAGGAAGAATTTTGGTATCCCAAAAAAAAAGCTCGTACTTCATAAGACTCGAAGGTGACGTGCGAGTAGTGCTATCTGCATCACTCAATGATTATATGAACATCATATTTAAATCAAAAGATATTTCTAAGATCATAATTGATATGATTGAAACTAAAGGGGTCGATAGCACAACGCTTGGCTTGCTAGCTAAACTTGCAATTTACTCAAATGAAAATTTCAAAATCAGGCCAATTGTCTTTTGTCCCGATGAAAGTCTTCATGAAACCTTGCTTGTGATGGGTCTTGATGATGTTTTCGAAATCGTTAGTCAAAAAAAATCAGAGTTAGAAAATTATGAAGAGCTTAAATCTAAACCGACTAAAAATGTAATAATCAAGAAACATGTTTTGGAGGCACATAAATTACTATCTTCAATAAGTATGAAAAATAAGGAAGAGTTTTTAGACCTTATTGCAGCCCTTGAAAGAGAATAATCTTATATCAATTTTGTATACTTAGCTTGAAGCAATTTTTTTAGATTTTATGAAATCTGAATGAGAAACGTAAGTTAGGTCTGCTATTCTCCTGATAATTGCTTCTTCATGCTTATCTAAAACGTCATCTGCAAATGCGATATGCCACAAGCTTTCAATGAGCTCCCTCTTCTTTTGATGATCGAAATGATCATTTATATGGCGTGTAAACTGGTATAAAGAAGTGGCGTCTTTCACTTCCTGTTTTGCAAGCTCAAGTAATTTTTGAATTTCATAATCTGTAAGCTCAAATCGACTTTTAAGAAGTTCCTTGATTTTAGTCAGCTCTTTGTCAGAGGTATCTCTATCAATAACCATAACCTCTACCATAAGTGACGCAGCAGCAAGATTTTTTTGATGCGCTTTATCTCCTTCGGGACTGTTAATTTCTGATGAAAAAAATTCTTTTATACTATCGATCAATATTTTAGCTCCCTTTGTAATTACTCTACATACCTCAATGCCTCGATTAGAATACTAATATTAGCATTTTTTTTGTGTGCATTTTCACTTATGTACTGCCGAAATTTTCGACCTCCAGATACCCCTTTATATAAACCTAAAATATGCCTAGTCACATGACTTATTTTTACTTCGGTTGATAGCTTGCTCCGTATAATTTTGACAAATTGTTCAATAACTTCCCTTCGACTAATAGGGGGTATCTTACTATTATAAATACGCTGATCAACCTCAGCCAATAAATATGGATTTTGATACGCTTCACGTCCTAACATTACTCCATCTGAATATTTCAGTAAACCAACTGATTGATCCAAGCTTTTTATGCCTCCATTTAAAATAATCTCAAGGTTAGGAAAATCTTTTTTTAGCTGGAATATATATTCATATTTTAATGGAGGAATTTTACGATTTTCCTTTGGACTCAAGCCCTTTAAATGAGCTTTCCTAGCATGTATGATGAAGGTTCTACAGCCAGCGTTCGCAATTACCCCAACGAAATCGGAGAAGAACTCGTAGCTTTCTTGGTCATCAATACCGATCCTATGTTTAATAGTAATTGGTATATCAGTCGACTCTTGCATAGCTCTATAGCAGTCAGCTACTAAGGGTGCATTTTTCATTAATGTAGCACCAAAATTTCCTGATTGAACTCTATTGCTAGGGCAACCACAATTAAGATTTATTTCATCGTAATTATATTGAGCTGCATATTCAGCACTTTTTGATAAATCTTTTGGATTACCTCCACCTAGCTGAAGTGCAATTGGGTGTTCTATTTCTTCATAATGAAGATGAGACTTAGTATCACCGTGTATAAGAGCTCCGGTAGTAACCATTTCCGTATAAAGCATAGCTTTTTTGCTCAATAAGCGATGAAAAAGACGACAATATTTATCTGTAAGATCCATCATGGGAGCGACACAGAAGCGTCTGTCTATTATTTTTTTTTCTTCATTTGAATTTTGCTTCATGAAATTGACCATAGATCGTTGATGTGAAGCATTATATCTTGAAATTTATAGAATTGGACTTAATTTAGACATCATTACACCCAACAATTATAGTATTTACATATATAACGCAGTGATTGATGCCATAAAAAAAGTATAATGAATTTATTTATAGATAATTTTTTTACCAACGGAACATCTAATGGTTACACGAACGAGAATTGCACCATCTCCAACAGGCGACCCACATTTAGGAACTGCCTATATAGCTCTTTTTAATCTATGTTTTGCCCAAAAATCTAAAGGTGAATTCATTCTACGAATTGAAGATACGGATCAGGTAAGAAGTAATAATAGATCGGAGAAAATGATCTTAGAATCACTTAAGTGGTTAGGTTTAACTTGGTCTGAGGGCCCAGATATCGGTGGTAAATACGGACCTTATCGGCAAAGCGAGCGTCTAGATATATATCGTAAGTATGCAAAAGAGCTTGTTGACAAAGGCCATGCTTTTTATTGTTTTGCCACCCCTAAAGAACTAAGTGTTATGAGAAATGAACAAATTTCTCGTGGTGAGTTGACTCGCTATGATGGTAGAGGGCTCAATTTGTCCAGAGATGACATAAAAACAAAAATCGAAAGTGGCGATCCATATGTGATTCGTATGAAAATTCCGGAAGAGGGTGAGTGTGAATTTCAGGATATATTACGAGGAAAAATCCATATATCTTGGTCTCAGGTCGATATGCAGATTTTATTAAAAGCAGATGGTACGCCCACATATCATCTAGCGAATGTAGTTGATGACCATTTAATGAAAATAACAC
>NYXF01000114.1 GCA_002685455.1 Porticoccus sp.
AAAAAATAAGTTTTTAATTTAAGGTGGAAATTAATTTTTTGTGATAAAATCAGCCTGGGAGGTGAGATTAATTTTCTCGCAACTAATTTACTCTCTAACATGGTGATAAAATGGTAATCCTGACTTAAGTTTTGGTCCTAATTTCCTTGATTTTGTTTAATTTTCGCGATTTTTAAACGGTATTCTCTGTTACATATTGAGATTATCCTATTTATAATTACCACCTCCGAGACGGTAACGAGACGGTAACTTGTATAATTCATTTTCACTCCGACGACCCTCTGTTACACATTACCCACCCTATCTCTGTTACATTTTTCGGTTACCATAATATAAAATTATTATTTATTACGTTAACGAGACGTAAAATACGTATTAATTTTATCCTAAAAGGACCCTCTGTTACACTTTTCGCCACATGCCTCTGTTACAATTCGTTATAAACGCGATTTTATATGTATTTTTTATGACTAAAATAGACGTAAAAAATATAAAAATATATTAAAATAAGACATTTTGTTACACTTTTTCTATATTTTGCATTCAATTCATTAAAACATGGCTATTATATGATTTAAAACTAATATTATGAATCATATTATTGAAACACAATGGATATTGATGAGATAAACAAGAAATATAAATTTTTAATATTAAATACAATGACTGGTGAATGTGAAATATTATCAAGTGATAGATTAGTCAGTAGAAAACTAAAAGAAAAATATCAAATAGAGCTGTCTCATATGTATATTAAGAGACATATAGAAGATGAAAGATATATTTTAAAAGATAATATATTAATCAAGAGTATATGGGATGATTTAATCATGGAATAATTCATTATATTTTGTTTTTAATTCATTACCTTTTAATTTAGATTCTTCAGTATAACCGGTTTCTAATAATTTCTTTCTCATTTCAGGTATAGAAAATTTCTTTTTCAATTGAGGTTTTGGCGACTCATCCTCGGAAAATTCATCAAAACCGTTAATAATTTCTTTAAGGGTATTTTTTAAATTTTCTAAATCATTTTGTTTTCTAGTAATCTTTTGCTGAAAACTTTTCTTTTCTGAGTCTAATTCACGTTCCATTTTTCTGATAGAATTAACAATTTCACGCTTACAATTATCAGTTACCATAGTATTATTATCAGAAGTTGATTCAGAGTGTATTGTTAACAAAATAGAGTTAATAAATTCTTGATTCAGTGAAGATGCGTTTGATAACAAAAGGATAGATTTTCCAGAAACAGTAATCTGATGTATTTTTTCTTTTGTTATCATGTTAATATTAGGATTATAAATTCCAGAATTCAGTGAAATAATTGCGCCTCCGTCACAAGAGTTAGAATCAATATCTTTTGCTAACTTTCTGACTTCTTTACCAGGAACATTATCTGAATAATTTTTAACATCAATAATATATTTTTTATCTTTGTATTTTACAATGAAATCTCCACTATGATCTTTCTTATTCGTTACATTTACCTCATCCCAAAATCCAGATTGGAGGATATTTTGCATTTCATTCTCACCTATTACACCCGATTCATAAGAACTACATGAGTTATCTTTAATAAATTCTGATAATATCTGATTCCTTTCTTCTTTCAGAGAATCTATTTCACTTTTCAAGTGTTGTATAAAATCAGTATTCGCTGAAAGTGATTGTTCGACTGCTTTTTCTATTTCTAAATTTTTATTTTGTTTTAATGAATCTAATTCAGCATATAAATTATTACAAATAGTATTCTTATGATTCAAAATCTCAGTTAATTCAGATAATTCTTCGGATTTACTATCTAATTCCTCTTGTAAAAGAGAAGATTTTTTAGCGACTCGTTCATCTATTAATATGCGATTCTGTTCATCAAGTATATGATTTACTTTATGATCATTAAATGAATTCAGATAATCTTTCAATAACAAAAAAATAGTTGGTTCTGTTTCAGGTTTTAAAATATTAAATTCATCATTCCATTTCTGAAGTGTTTCGTTCATTAATATATTAAATCAGGTTAAATTTTTAAATAGATAAAAAATTTTTTTGTTTTTTGTTATTTTGTGTATTTTTATTTGATTTTTTATATTTTTTGTGAGTGTGATATCTAATCTATAATGAACATGGTTGGCATTTCAGCATACAAGTGCGAGCGTTATGTCCGAATTCGCCACATACTCCGCATTGCTTTTGTTTCTTTTCAGGGAGTTTGATGCATGTGCGTGAGTTGTGTCCGAAATCGCCACATACACCGCACTGCTTTTGTTTCTTTTCAGGTAGTGCAGTGTATGGTAGAATCACTGTGGGTGGTGACATGAGGCACGAACGTGAGTTATGACCCTTACCACCGCAGTGAGAGCAGGTGTTTTCCCTTGTCTTCTTTTTAGCGTAGAAATCCTTTGGCTCCTTCCAGATATTTTGACAATCCGAAAGATTCACAAGGGGTTTGGATACCTTCTTGCTCTTGTTGGGTGGTGGTAGAAGTGCTGCGAGCTGTTTAGCTATGCGCTTCTCAGACTTAGTCGGGATATCACGTTCGCTGGTGAGTGGACTCTCGGACAAGTCCACTCCAACTGGTGCTTTCAGTTGGAAAGGACAGGTGCGCTTATTGTGATCGCATTCAAAGCAGATAGAGCAAACCATCGTTCAGAACTTGTGTGAGAGTAGACTGTTTTTTTAGTTGTGTCAAGTGTTGTTTTTCTAATGAATATATTTTATTCGTTAAAATCAAATTTATGAATAACAAAAAAAATTTATCTTTAAAATTGAAATAAAAAATTTATTATAACTGATATGGTGAGATGAGAGTGAATATTTATTTAATCCTTCTTTGAATCGTGCTCTGCTTTTGCTTCGTCTGATTCCCATACGAAACCATCACCATCACTGTTCCACTTACCTACTAATTTATGGGAAGTAGTATAGATATTGGATGTATCTTCATCTTCTAGATATGTAACACCTTCGAAATCAACTTCAACATAGTTTGTTTCATCTTCTTCAAGTTCGTCATCTGACATGTCTTCGGTTTCTTCACCTTCGGTTTCTTCACCTTCTGATTCTTCCTTAGATTTTAGATATTCAGAATATCTATCCATGAATGCTCTCTTACCTTTAAGACCCTCTTGGTCAATACCTAGATCTTGAAATAATTTCTTGAATTCGGTTGTTGTTTGAGGTGTCTTTGATTCGATATTCAAACCAGTACCAGCAGCGGGATCTACTTCTTCTTCTAAAGTTAGATTTTTAGATTCTGGTTCTTCCTTAGGTTGTTCCTGAGGTTCTTCCTTAGGTTGTTCCTTAGGTTGTTCCTGGACAGGTTCTTCCTTAGGTTGTTCCTTAGGTTGTTCCTGAGGTTCTTCCTTAGGTTGTTCCTGGGGTTCTTCCTTAGGTTGTTCCTGAGGTTCTTCCTGGACAGGTTCTTCTCCATCTGAATCTACTCCAAAAATTTCTTTTATAACGTCCTCTGGTTTCTCTTCAGGTTGTTCCTCAGATTCTTCCTGAACAGATTCTTGAGGAACAGAAGATGATTCATGAGTGCTCGCTTCTTCAGAGGAATGGGTATCTTTTGAATCCATAACTTCATTGTATCTCAAAGTGAGAGCCTTGTTTTTGAGACCATCAATGGAAATTCCCATTTCAGTGAGTTGTTCACGCATCTCTTTTGCGTTTGCCCGCTTCTTTGATGAAGATTTAGATTCCTTCTTCAAATCATTCCATGCGATAGGTTTTTTATGTTGTTTTTGATCTAGATGATGAGTAGGTCGTTCTTTGTTAAACCAACCGAATGGGAGGTCATATTCAGAAGGTTGTTCATCAATGACTTTCTGATGTGTCTTACAGAGGAGTCCATCTCCGAATGGCTTTCGCGAACACTGAATACCAAAACCCTCCCTGAACATGCGTGCGCCACACTTGCAGGGATTGTATTGGGCGACTTGAGCTTCAGATGGAGAGAGTTTCTTTCCATCGTCTGGTCCCCTTGGGTCAAGTGTAGAGAATTCTGGAATAGAATCTTCCCCATCAACGCCTTTAGAGAATCCGTCCCTCCATGCGGCTTCCAACCATGTGTTGAGCATCTCCTGTGTGAGCTTAACGAAAGGCATACTTGTGTGAAAGTTGCGACGAAATATATAAACAAGTGAACAATAAGCAGGTAGTTAGTGTCAGAGGGTGAGCAGTTGTTGATCGTTAAATGATCCAGTTTGTTTTGTGTTGATAAAATAAAATGCTCTTGTTGAATCAAATTTATGATGATGAAAAAAAAATATATGATGTATTTATATTCTGTTGAATACTTTCAAATAAAAGAGTAAAAAATCATCATGTATTTAAAGGGATGTGGATAAATTTGATCCTTTTTTAGGATATTAAATTAGTAAAATACATATTGATATACTTATTCAAATGGTTCAGAAGAGTAAGGGAGGTAAGAAGAGTCGTTCAGTTGTAGCGGGTAAGAAGAAGAAGAATGAGATGAAACATAATCGGAAGACAAACTACAAGAAGAAGGTAGTAAAGAAGGTTGAGTGCTGCGTTTGTATGGAAGAGATACCTGATACAAGTGATAATACTATTACTTGTGGAAAGATACATCATTCTCTATGCGGTGAGTGTAAGATGAAGTGTGATACCTGTCCGATGTGTCGTAGTCACGCAGTTCAGAAACCGAAGAGTCAAAATGTAAATTTGAGAGTTGTTCAAAAGAATCAGAATAGTGAAATAAAGAGAGAAAGAATCCTAGTAAAAGGTATGAAAATTTATCAGTGTGATATAGGGGAAGGTATTTATGAAAAGATTAGCGAGTGGTATGAAGAGCCTGTATACAAGCATCAAACTAAGGAATTATATCTTTATCAAGATCATTATGATATATGGACTCTAAACAGTTTATGTGACCGTGATTGTGAATGTTGTATCGCTGAATCAGAATTATATGAAGAACTTATAGGTAATCACACATGGAATATGGGTATTTGTGGATACAAGAAAAACATATCAAGGAATGTTATTATCAAAAAACTAAAGTAAATCAATATTCAGATATGTATTAATTTTTTATGAATTTTTATGAATTATATATGAATATATTTAAAAAGTAATCATTATAAATTTATAAATATGAAAGATACAATTAGTGTTAATAAGAGAAGAAATGTAGCTTTTCTTCAAAAAGAAAATTACAATGAATGCTGGAAGATATCACAAAAATATTCAAGTGTGTTAATGAAAAATATTAATTCTGGTAATTTATATACTATTTGTTGCAGTACTAATGGTCAATATCTTACTGAGTTAAAATCTAAGGGGTTACAATTAAACGATAAAAAAGATAGAAATAAAAATTATATTCAAGTATGGTCAACCATGTTAAATACAGTGAGAAAAGGTGAAGTTGAAAAGCAAGCTATACGATTATTGCACCAGACAAATTGTCAACGATCTTCCTGAACAGGATAAATTAATTTATATTTTTTGATATATTTATTACGATTACGCATATAATCATTCCTTATCAAGGATCTGATTACTTTGAAACCAAAAAAAAACCATCTCTCAAGGATTAATATTAAATAAATATTATTTGTTTGAATAATAGATTGTATTAGAGCATAAATATAAAATGTTCTTATGAATATTAAAAAGTTAAAGCTTTTGTATTTCACATAATTTTTTAACGAACCGAGTAAAGGAGTAATTAAACAAAGTTGTAACATATTAAAGTATAAATATATTTATTTCTTAAAGTGAATATAATCATGTATCATTTGTGGATTATGTAAAACATTTCTACGACTATTAAATTCTTTGTTAAGATTATCCGCTAAAACTAAATATAATTGTTCTAAGGCAATTACATCATTAAAGGCTCTGTGACTACCTTTGGCTTCAATATTATATGTTTGACAAAGAGTGCCTTGTCTATAAGAAACCCTCTGTGGTAATAGTTTTTTACTGATTAAAAGCGTGTCAATCAGTATAATATTTTTCATGTTAGGTGTTTTGATATCTAAAGCATTTAATTCACTGAAAATTCTTCTTAGAAAGATAAAATCAAAAGATTCTCCATTGTGTGAAACAATAGCGATTTGTTTGCTATCTGAATCTTTCATGATATTCATTAACCATTCATTAAACTGAGTGTAAGCTTTTTGCCAAGGTAAACCTCCTTTTGCTAGCATCTTATTTGAGATACCTGTTAAAGATGTAATTTCTTGTGAAATCATTTCATTGCTTTTAGGTCTTAAGAGAACAGAAAATTTATTATCACTATTAAGTAATTTTGCTCCGATTTCAATGATATCATCATGATATTGATTGAGACCAGAAGTTTCAAAATCTAAAATTATTGTAGGAATCATGTTAAATATTATTTGCTACAATAGTTTTAAATATAAAAATCAAATTTAAAAAAATTAACATAAATATACTATTTCTAGAAAATCGTCCCTGGCTGCAGATTGCTTTTCACCAAGGCAGCCCACTCGTGTGCGGTAATCCATTTACCATCTGAATTCTTAGCAAATTTAATCCATCGTTCATCGCGGGAGTTATCAATTCTTTTGCGCCCTAATCTCGTAATGACAGCATTAGTTTTTTGTTGTTGGGCCTCCGTCCCATATACTACATCTGAATCTCCAGCAGCTGCCTCAACGTGTAATTGTCCTCGGTTGATTTTTAATTTGTTAAGTCTTGTTTTAATTATTTTTGACATCTCTTTACTCTGTGACAATTCACTCTGTAATAATTCAAGCGCTAGAATTTTTAATCGAATTCTCTTATATTCCAGGAACAGGTCAGAATATTTCGCAAGTTCCAAATCTTTTTCACCCCGCTCATAGAAAGGGTAGGTCGTACCTAAATCTTCCTCTATTTTATCTAATAAACCTTTGAAATCCTCCGGCGGCCGTTTTGAATTTTTAAATGATGCGGCCATCTCTGGAATTAGAACTGTATAATTTTCTGTATTTAACACTGGTTCTGGAGCAGGTTCTGGAGCAGGTTCTGGAGCAGGTTCTGGTTCAGGTTCAGGTTGGCTATGAGATGATTCCACATGTTCCGGTTGGCTGGCAGATGATTCCTCCGCCCAAGCTTGCTGAATCGGTGCCACTTGATATTTTGTTTGACGGCCACCACACGCACATCCCAGACATCCACTACCTTTTCCGTTGTCCGTTGGCATATTTTTTTGGCGCCTCACACGCGCATTTTCGGCCAGTTTCTGTGGATCCATCCCACCCTCTTGAATTAATCTTTGTCTACGAATAGTTCTATTGTATTTCTTACGATTCATTTTGTTTGACATGTTTGTCTTACGTCTACGCTTCTTTACGCGCTTTGAATGACGTTTCTTTACGCGCTTTGAATGACGTTTCTTTACGCGCCTTGTTTGACGTTCTACGCGACGTCTAGTATTATTATACCGAGTTCTTCTCTTTGTCTTACATTTCTTTCTTCTTCTCTCTCTTACAACCATTTTTATAATATTATAAATATTTTATTTTGATTAAAATATTGTTATAAAAAAATTAATTATTCTATTTATCCGCATACTAATTTAAATAGGGGCTTTCAAGCGTCTCTTGGCCTCCAATTCTAACCTTCTCTGCCTGTATGGCTTGGAATTCGTTGATTCGGGAGGCGGTGATTGTCTTGTACTTCGTTGTGAATATCTTCTCGCCGTTGCCCCAGGCATTTGGGATTGGCTTCTATTTACTTGTGTGGCATAGGCATTTTCTGTTGAGGCGCTGGTGAAGAAGGTTGTTCCGATGGGGGGGACTGGAACTGGAGCGACTACATTCTTCTTTTTCTTTCTTGGTTTTACAGGTGTTCGTTTGTCAGCGTCTGGATTGCGCTCCATGCTACCCGCCCACCCCGGTTTCGGTTTCAATGCGAGCCGCCTATCATCATCCCTTGCTTGTTCATCTTGAATTTTACGCCGCTCTTCGCGTGTTTCTTGATCTTCTGGTTTTTTCGCGGGTCTGGCACAAGACAACATCCCACCATCTTGAATAATTCTCTCTCTGCTATACTTCTTATATGAACGCTTACCTCTCTTACGATTCATTTTGTTTGTCTTACGTCTACGCTTCGTTTGACGCTTTGATTGCTGCTTTCTTACAGGATTCTGACGCCTAGTATTATACCGAGTTTTTCTACTTGTCTTACGTTTATTTCTTCGCTCTCTTACAACCATTTTTATAATATACTAAAATATTTTATTTTAGATTAATTTTATTTATATTTACCACATTTTTGAGTGACTCCTTTAGGAGGTGTAAATCCTCTCGTTTCAAAATCTAAGAATACTACACTCATTTTATATTTTGTTTATGAAATATTCTTAAATAAATAAAATCAAATTTTATTTATTTGTAATATTATAAATATAATGGAAGACGATCACTACAGTGAGGATGAGGAAGAGCGTCGAATGATGTTGAAGAAGGTCCGGGAGAAGAAAGATTTAGAGAAAAAAGTGCTGGAAGAGTATAATAAAATAAATCATAATGATTTAGATAGTTTAATAAAAATTTATAAAGATAAAGGAGGTAGGAAGGCAGTTTGGGAACTGAAAGGATTAGGCAAAAATGAAATTATAAAATTAATAATAATAGCTGAAGTGTCTGGAATTAATGAAGAAGAAATTGATGATATTATACAAAAAAAACTTGCAAAAGAAGAAGCAGAACCAGAACCAGAACCAGAAGCAGAACAAACGGGAAGCGCCGGGGGTGGTGGTAAAAAATCTAAAAGACGTAAATCTACTAGACGTAAATCTACTAGACGTAAATCTAAAAGAAGAAAATCTAAACGTAGAAAAACAAGGCGAAAGAAAAGATAATTTTATTTATATTTACCACATTTTTGAGTGACTCCTTTAGGAGGTGTAAATCCCCTTTTTTTGTATATTGA
>NYXF01000093.1 GCA_002685455.1 Porticoccus sp.
AAAGAATTAAAAAACTTTATAGACAAAAAGGTAAAATTTAGTGTGATAGGGCGAAGAGATCGGTTTAGTACGAAGCTAAATAAACTAATTGAAGACACTGAATTTGCAACGAAAAACGGAAGTCGTAATTTGATTTTAGCACTAGATTATGGAGGAAAATGGGAAATTACCGAGGCAACAAAAAAGATTGCCCATGAGGTTAAAACTGGAAAAATAATACCAAGTGATATTTCAGAAGAACTGCTTGCTCAACACATGGCAAAATCTACCTTATTGCCACCCGATATCTGTATAAGAACCGGTGGAGAAAAGAGAATAAGTAATTTCTTATTATGGCATATGGCTTATACGGAGCTTTATTTTACAGACTGTTATTGGCCAGATTTTGATGCTGATGCATTTGAAATAGCGCTACTTGATTATAAAAAAAGACAGAGAAGTTTTGGTACTCGGAATAAGGTGAAAGTTAATGTAGGTAATGATTTTGCTTAAACAAAGAGTGTTTACAGCTATTACTATTTCTTTAATATTCACCATAGTGCTGATTTTTTTTGGTACAAATGCAGCTTTAATTCTTTCAGCTATTATAATTCTGTACGCTGGTTGGGAATGGGCTAATCTAGCAGGCTATGATTCTAACTATGAAAAATTGTTGTTTACTGTTGCTGTATCAGTAACTATGATTTTCTTTAATTTCTTGATGGATATCCACAACTCAGCACCAATCAATTTAGATATGGGGACACTTATTTTCCATTGTTTGGTCCCTTGGTGGGTTTTAGCTATATATTGGATAAGAAGCTACCCAAAGGGCTCAATTTTTTGGAAAAGTAAATTTGCAAAGAGTTTAATCGGCTTGCTTGTTTTGACCCCAACTTGGCTGTCTATAATAATTTTGATTTCTTTCGAATATGGAAAATACCTGATATTTGGAGTAATTTTTATTGTTGCGTTGTCTGATATTACAGCTTTCTTTGTGGGAATAAGATTTGGTAAACATAAGCTTTGTAAAAATGTAAGCCCAAACAAAACGTGGGAAGGATTTTTAGGTGCTATTGCTGCAAATCTAATCCTTATCATTTTCTTAGGGTTACTGTTAGAAATCAATCGGATTAACTTGTTGCCATTATTTTTTTTAATTATGGCAACAACTCTTTCTTCGGTAATTGGGGATCTTTTGATAAGTATGTTAAAGCGTCATCGTGGAATTAAAGATAGCGGATATATCCTTCCAGGGCATGGTGGAGTTCTTGATCGCATAGACGGCCATAGTATCGCTTTTCCAGTTTTCACGTTGATTTTTATTTCTAGCAATTTTCAATTTTCAATTTTAAATTAGCGATAATTATTTATGCAAAAATTAACAGTTCTGGGAGCGACAGGATCAATTGGTATAAACGTCTTGGATGTCGTTTCTCAGCACCCAAAAAAATTTAAAATTTTTGCCTTGACTTGCAATACAAGGGTGGTAGAACTTTCTGCTCAATGTGAGCAATTTAAGCCTTATTTTGCCGTTGTCACTGATATTTCTAAAGTAAAAGAGCTCAAGAAATTATTAAAAGTAGCTTCGCCAAATACGATTGTTTTAGTGGGTACTGACGGCCTCTGTAAGGTAGCTAGTGATAAGTCGGTTGATACAGTAGTTGCCGCAATTGTCGGAAGCGCTGGCTTACTGCCAACTCTTGAGGCAGCAGAATCTGGAAAGAAAATTTTGCTAGCAAATAAAGAATCTTTAGTGATGGCTGGCTCGTTACTAATGGAAGCAGTAAATTTAAGTGGTGGCATTCTTATGCCTATCGATAGCGAGCATAATGCTATTTATCAATGTTTACCTGATCAATATGTTTCCCCAAAGGAAAGTGGAGTTAGTAAGGTTTTATTAACTGCATCTGGTGGACCCTTTAGATCTAGAGATAAAAAAAGTATGCGTGAAGTAACTGTAGATGAAGCTTGCGCTCATCCTAATTGGAAAATGGGAAGAAAAATATCTGTAGATTCTGCAACTATGATGAATAAGGGTTTGGAGTTTATTGAAGCTTGCTTGCTTTTTGGGTTATCACCTGATCAGATTGAAGTTGTTATTCACCCACAAAGTATTGTGCATTCAATGGTAGAATATCTAGATGGATCAACCTTAGCTCAACTGAGTAATCCGGATATGAGGACCCCTATTGCCCATGCCCTCGCTTGGCCAAAAAGAGTTAGATCTGGAGTTAGCAGTTTGGATATTGTAAGCACAAAGAGACTTGACTTTGAGCCGCCGGACTTTGAGCGTTTTCCCTGTTTGTCTTTAGCTATATCAGCAGCGAGAGCTGGCGGCAGTGCCCCAATAGTTTTGAATGCTTCAAATGAGGTGGCAGTAAATGCTTTTCTAAACAATGAGATCCTTTTTACACAAATATCAGAAGTAGTCGAGTTGGCGTTAAAGGAAGTAGTCTCAATAGAGCCAAATACACTAAAATTAGTCCAATCATGTGATAGAAAAACAAGAGATATCACTCTAAAGTTAATAAAAAAGCACTTTTAGGGTATATTTTAATATTTAGGGATTTAATTTATTTCAGGAGGCTAGATGGATTTAGTCATAACAATTTTTTATACATTGCTTGCTCTGGCTGTGCTCATATCATTTCATGAATTTGGGCATTTCTATGTGGCTAGAGCATGCGGTGTTAAGGTTATCCGTTTTTCTGTTGGCTTTGGTTCTAAGCTTTTGAGGTGGAAAGATAAGCAGGGTACAGAGTTCGTCCTATCAGCTTTACCCCTAGGTGGTTATGTAAAAATGGTAGATGAACGAGAAGGTTCGGTATCTTCTGAGGATCTGCCTTCCGCGTTTACTCAAAAGACAGTTTGGCAAAGAATGGCTATTGTAATAGCCGGCCCGGCAGCAAATTTTATTTTAGCTATATTAATATATTGGGTATTACTATTAAATGGAACGACTGGAATAGTGCCTATTGTTGGCTCAGTAATTCCAGAATCTATAGCGGAAAAAGCTGGCATCAAACCTGGATATCAAGTTGTTGCAATTGACGGGAAAGAGACACCTACTGTTCAAAAACTTCACTCAACACTCTTAGACCGTATCGGAGAATCAGGTGACATTAGTTTTACGGTGAGACTGTCTGAAAGCTCTGAACCCTTAAATTATAGCGGCAGTCTGGATAACTGGATGTCAGGATATTCAGACTTAGACCCGCTGAAAGGTATTGGGTTGATACTTTATATGCCTAAAACACCGCCTATAATCGATATGGTTATACCTAAAAGTCCGGCAGAGAAATCAGGGTTAAGTTCAGGAGATCTTCTATTGTCAGCGGACAATCAACCTTTGCTAGATTGGTCAAGTTGGGTAGAGTATGTGCGAGAACGACCGTCCAAAAGTATTGATTTACAAGTGAAACGTGAAAACACCTCTTTTAACACAACAATAATACCTGAATCAATTTTATCAGGTTCAGGCGCCTACATAGGAAAAGTTGGTATGTCTGTCAAGGCACCTGTTTGGCCAAAAAAAATGATTCAGGAGTTTTCTTATGATCCAGTTGAGGCTCTTATCGAGTCGGTTTACAAAACATGGGATACTTCTGCCATGATTTTGGGCTCTGTTAAGAAGATGCTTGTAGGTGATATATCGTTAAAGCACTTAAATGGCCCCATAACAATTGGTAAAGTAGCCGGAAAATCAGCTGAGTATGGTATCTCAGCATACTTAGGTTTTATTGCATTACTAAGTATCAGCTTGGGCATTATGAATCTACTACCAGTTCCAGTGCTGGATGGCGGTCACCTAATGTATTTCGTGATTGAAGCAGTTAAAGGATCACCTTTATCTGATAGATTGCAGTTACTCGGATTTAAGTTAGGTATATTTTTGGTGGTTGGGTTGATGTCCATAGCGCTGTACAATGATATATTGAGTTGATTTTCTATGGCTATTGATATTATTAAATCAGATGTCATTTAAAATTTTAAAGTAAACAAATGGTGCATAATTATCTAATGAAGCCCTTTATTCTCTTTTTGTTCCTAGCTCTGATTTCTTTGGGCTCCCATGCGGAACTCTTTCAAGTTGAAGACATCAGGATCGATGGCCTTGAACGTGTTTCTTCAGGCACCGTATTTAACTCACTAGGTGTAAGTGTTGGAGATACCCTGGATAGCTCATCGGTTCGTAATCTTACCCGTGATTTATTTAGATTAGGTTTTTTTGATGATGTTAAAATTTTTCGCGATAAAGGAATTTTAATTATTTCAGTTATTGAAAGACCAGCAGTAGCAAAATTGATCATCGAGGGTAATACAGCAATCCCCGAAGAAACCTTATATTCATCTTTAAGGGATAATGGCTTGTCTGAGGGACAGATATTTCGACAGGCAGTTCTTAAGGGTATGAGTCAAGAGCTCGAGCGTCAGTACGTTAAACAAGGTAGGTACGGTGCAGGGGTTGAGATAGAAGTTGAGGAGCTACCTCAAAACAGAGTTGCTGTAACGGTTGTGATAGATGAAGGAGAAGTAGCAGCAATATCTGGAATCAATATTGTTGGCAATTTAATTTTCGATGACGCTACGTTAAAACCACTATTTGAATTAAAAGAATCAAGCTTGCTATCTTTTATCTCTCAAGATGATAAATATAACCGAGAAAAGTTAACTGGTGATATAGAGAGACTGGAATCTTATTACTTGAATAGAGGTTATTTAGACTTTTTAATTGAATCGACTCAGGTAACTATAAGTCCCGACCGAGATTCTGTATTTATAACAATTAATATCAAAGAAGGAAATATACATACAGTATCAGAAATTGTCCTTGCTGGTAATCCTACGATTCCTGAGGAAGAGATAAGAAATCTCATAGTTCAAAAAGAAGGTGAGGATTTTTCTCAATTTCTCATGACTTATTCTTCAGAAAAAATTGCCGAACGCCTTGGCAATGACGGTTATGCCTTTGCTGAGGTTAAAGGTGTAACTGACATAAATACAGAAGATAAAACTACTAAAGTTCTCTTTTATATTGACCCTGGTACAAGAGCCTACGTCAGACGTATTGAGTTTCGTGGAAATACAAAAACAATGGATGAAGTTTTACGAAGAGAGATGCGACAAATCGAAGGAGCAACAGCCTCAACTGAAAAGATCGAATGGTCAAAAAATAGATTACAAAGAACAGGATTTTTTAAAACTGTAGAATCTGAGACTCGACCTGTGCCCGGGGTAAGTGACCAAATCGATGTGTTTTATATTGTAGAAGAGCAGCCATCAGGAAGTGTTGGAGCAAGCTTTGGTGTAGCTCAGAGTTACGGGGTTACTCTTGGCGCTAGCATATCGGAGCAGAATTTTTTGGGAACTGGAAATAGATTAAAACTGGGATTAAATCAAAGTGGCTTTCAAACAAATTTAAATTTGCACTATGCAGACCCCTATTTTACAAAAGATGGTGTTAATGCTGGTTTCATGGTTTTTGCAAAAAAACAAGATTTCGAAGAGGGCAATTTATCAAACTATACGACTGAAAGTATGGGTGCAGCGACCACATTTGGTTGGCCAATATCTGAAATTCAAAGTATTGGCTTTGGTTTGGGTGTTGAAAAACTTGAATTGGATTCTGGGGGTTATTTCAAAACTAGACTGATGGAAGAGTTCCTCGATGAGGAGGGTGATGACTATCTCATGTTTACTTCTAATTTATCATGGGGTGTATCCACACTAAACGGGTCGGGGAATGATGCGACTAGAGGGCAGGCCCATAAGATATCAGCAGAAATAACAATGCCAGTAGGTGATCTAAATTATTATAAATTTAATTATGATGGCCAGTTCTTCCACACTTTGAGCGAAAATTTAGTGTTGCACCTGCATGCTAACGGTGGTTATGGTGATGGTTATTTAGATACAGATACCCTGCCGTTTTTTAAGAATTTTTATTCAGGAGGAAATGGCTCTGTTCGTGGCTTCAAGCAAAATACGTTAGGCCCCAGAGATGTACCAATAACCCCAGGATATGAAGATGAGGCTGATGCTTTTGGTGGAAATGTAGTTGTAGAAGGAACAGTTGAATTATTATTTCCTATGCCATTTTTAAAAGATAAAAATTTAGTTCAAATGGCATTATTTTTAGATGCAGGTAATGTTTTTGACACAGATTGCGGAGACGTCTCTGAAGATTTTTGTCAAGAGCCTACTATATCTGATTTGAGGTATTCTGTTGGTGTTGGGGGTACATGGAAAAGTGGTTTCGGGCCGATATCTGTTAGTTTTGCATCGCCCTTTAACACAGGAAAAGAGGACGAAAAAGAAACGTTCCAGTTTAATATGGGAGGAGCATTTTAGATTACAGTAAAGAATTTCATATATAATATTAAATAATTTTTTTATTTTAGGGAGAAAAAAAGTGCGTATAAAAAATATTTTAGTAGCTACCTTTATGGTATTAATTTCTGCAAACATAGTCGCGGAGCAAGCACCTATGAAAATAGGTATCGTAGCTCCAGATGCTGCAGTATTTGGAACTGAATATGCCCAAGCTGAAATCAAAAGAACCGAGACTAATCCCCAATTTACAGCTCTTAAAACTAAATTTGATGCACTGCTGGAGGAAATGAAAGAGCTTAATTCAGAAATCGAAAATAAAGGTATGACTTGGTCGGCAGATCAGAACGATGAGGCACAAAAAAAGATGGGGTATCTCAGAGACGATATCGAATTGATTCAGAAAAAACTTAAATCTGAACAAAAAGCACTTCAGTCAAGAATAATAAAAGCGACAGAAGAAAAGATTCAGCAAGCATTACAAGAGCTAATCACTGAAGAAAAATTAACTCTTTTGCTTAGAAAAGAAGCAGCTATTTTTGGAGGAGAGGGTGTCGATTACACTAATAAGTTAACCAATAGACTAAATAAAAAAATGAATTAATTGTTTTTTTATAGGTATGGGAAATATGCTGAATAAAAATAATGCCTAGTTATTCTCTAGACTTCATAGCTAAACACATCGGTGCAGAGCTCATGGGTAACTGTGAGCAAATAGTTGAAGGCTTAAATACTATACAAGATGCAACTTCTAGGGATGTAACATTTTTGGCAAATACATCTTATAACAGGTTTTTATCAACCACGGATGCCGCTGCAGTTATCGTAGGTAAAATGAATATATCAGATTACTCTGGAAATTTTCTCATAGTAGATAAGCCTTATCTTGCTTACGCATCAGTATCTCAGCTTTTTGTTTCTGGTTCTGACCCAGATCTAGGCATACATGAAACTGCTGTTATATCAGACGGTGTAAAAGTTGCTAAGACTGCTTCTATCGGGGCAAATGTTGTCCTTGGTAAAAACGTCATAATTGGAGAAAAATCTATAATTGGTCCTAATTCATCCATAGGAGATGGGTCAATAATAGGCGACAATTGTAAGATTTTTTCAAATGTATCTATTTATCATGGAGTAACCATTGGTAATAGCGTGACTATTCATAGTTGTTCCGTGATTGGAGGAGATGGCTTTGGCTTTGCTCATGACTCAAGACACTGGGTAAAAATTCATCAGCTTGGTGGAGTAATTATCGGCAATAGAGTTGAAATTGGGTCATGCACAACGATTGATAGGGGTGCATTAAGTGATACTATCATCGAGGATGGCGTGATTCTCGATAACCATATACAAATAGCTCATAATGTGCGTATTGGGGAAAATACAGCAATTGCTGGCTGTTCTGGTATATCAGGAAGTACAGAAATCGGAAAAAATTGTATATTTGCTGGACAAACAGGAATTGTTGGACATTTAAAAATTTGTGATGGTGTAACTACGACTGGCGGTACAATTATTACAAAATCAATATCTGAACCTGGCTCTTATTCATCAGGTACACCATTAGATGACACAGGAGAGTGGAAAAAAAATGCGGTCCGTTTTACTCAATTAAATGATTTGGTTAAACGTCTTAAGAGGCTTGAAAAAAAGACATGATATTTTACATTTTGAAATTCTTAGAGATAATACAATGGATATAAACGATATAAAGAAACGTTTACCACAAAGATATCCCTTTCTTTTGGTTGATAGGGTTATCGAAATAGATACAGGAAAGAGGATTTTGGCTTATAAAAATATTACAGCTAATGAAGAAGTTTTCAACGGACATTTTCCAAATACACCAATTTTTCCTGGTGTAATGATTATAGAAGCGATGGCTCAAGCTGCTGGTGTTCTTGGGTTCGTAACCGCAGAAAAATATGCAGATGATAATGTTTTATATCTTTTTGCAGGAGTTGATGGTGTGCGCTTCAAACGACAAGTAATTCCCGGAGATAAGCTTATGTTAGAAGCAAAAGTGGATTCAGTAAAAAGAACAATTTGGCGCTTTAAGTGTAAAGCTACAGTAGACAATGAACTCGCCTGTGAAGCTACCATACTTTGTGCATTAAAAACGGTTTAAAAAATGTCCTTGATACACGCAACAGCAATTATCGATCCAACAGCTGAGCTTGATGAAGGTGTAGAAATTGGCCCTTGGACATCTATAGGTCCAAACGTCAAAATCGGTTCTGGAACAACTATTCAGTCACACGTTTTAGTAAAAGGCCCTACGATTATTGGTAAAAATAATCGTATTTTTCAATTCTCTACAATTGGTGAGGACACACCTGATCTTAAGTATGCTGGTGAGCCAACTAAATTAGTAATTGGAGACAACAATACTATTCGTGAGGGAGTAACGATACACAGGGGGACTATTCAAGATAGGGGTGTAACAACTATTGGAGATAACAACCTTATGATGGCCTATGTTCACATAGGCCATGATTCAACTTTAGGCAGTAACTGCATCTTAGTTAATAATGCATCTCTTTCTGGACACGTTACTGTTGGTGATTGGGCAATCCTATCGGGATATGTTTTGGTGCACCAGTTTGTTTCAATCGGTTCACACACTTTGATAGGTCCGGCTGCATTTCTTCCTCAAGATGTCCCAGCTTATGTTACTGCGTTTGGTTCTCCTGCGGAACCAAAAACTGTTAATACTGTAGGACTAAAGCGACGTGGATTTAATAAAGATGCCATTTTAGCAATTAAGCAAGCCTACAAGATTTTATACAGGCAGGGTCTTTCTCTGGATGATGCTCTCGCAAAACTTGCTAAATTAGCAATTAAACAATCCGAAGTTCAGTTAATGCTAGATTCTGTAAAAGCTTCATCTCGTGGAATAATTCGTTAAGTTATGGGTGATTCCTACAAAATAGGAATTGTTGCAGGAGAAATATCTGGTGATCAGCTTGGCGCAGGTTTAATTTGTTCATTAAAATCGTACTACCCTGAAGCAGAATTCGTTGGTATAGGTGGTTCAAAGATGGTAGAACAAGGGTTTTCATCCTTGTTTCCTCTGGATAGGTTGTCTGTGATGGGGTTTATTGAACCTATAAAAAGATTACCTGAACTACTTAAAATGCGTAAATCGCTATTCAAATACTTTTGTGATAAGAAATTCGATCTTGTAATTGGCATTGATGCTCCAGACTTTAATCTTGGGCTAGAAAAAAAACTCCGAAACATGGGTATCAAGACAGCTCATTATGTGAGTCCCTCAGTATGGGCATGGAGACAAAACCGTATAAAGAAAATTAGAAGCTCTGTCGACCTAATGATCACCCTCTTACCTTTTGAAGAAGATTTTTATAAAAAAAATAATATTCCGGTTGTTTGTGTTGGACACCCTTTAGCTGAAGATTTAGCGTTGAAGTCAGGTACCTCTGAAGCTCGACAAAAACTTGATCTTACTGATGATCCTGTTTTAGTGCTTATGCCAGGTAGTAGAGCTTCTGAAGTACAAAAACTAAGTAAATTGTTTATAGATGCTGCTGTTCAATGTAAAAAAAAGTTAGCTAACCTACAGATAATAATTCCAGCTGCTACTCCAGAAAGAAAAATTCAAATCCAGAAAACTTTAAAAAACTATTTATTAAATGATGTAAGAATCCTAGACGGAGATTCACATTTAGCTATATCAGCTGCAGATGTAGTCTTATTATCATCAGGAACTTCTACTCTAGAGGCTATGCTTATGAGAAAACCTATGGTTGTTAGTTATCGCCTAGGAATACTTACATACGCACTGATCTCTAGAATTGTGAAAATAAAATATGCTGCTTTACCGAATCTTCTAGTGGACGAACCATTAGTTCCAGAGTATCTAGAAAAAAATGCAACTTTAGAAAATATCGTACCAGCGGTAATGAACTTTTTCGATAATCCAGATGATGTAATAAAACTAAAAAAACGCTACGAAGTTATTCATGAGTCGCTGAAGTGTGGTGGAAGTGATATGGCAGCGAAAGCACTTGTAAGGCTTTTGGATGACAAATAAATATGTTCAAATTCTCGCTGGAGTAGACGAAGTTGGCAGAGGGCCACTAGCTGGAGATGTTATAGCTGCAGCAGTTATCCTCAATTTAAAAAATAAAATAACTGGTCTCACAGATTCAAAGAAACTCTCAGAAAAAAATCGTCAAAAATTTGCTGCAGAAATTAAAGATAAATCATTGTGTTGGAGTATAGCTCGTTCAAATGTAGAGGAAATAGATACTTATAATATACTAGAGGCTACTATGTCAGCGATGAAGCGAGCAGTCGAGGGCCTTAATATAAAACCAGAGTTCGTAATCGTTGACGGTAATAGTTTACCAAAATGGCATTATCCATCAAAATCGATAGTTAAGGGAGACGCTTCAGAGCCATCTATAGCAGCAGCATCAATAATCGCAAAAGTCTTCAGAGATCAAGAGATGTGTTCTTTAGATAAGATTTATCCCGGGTATGGTTTTTCTCAGCATAAGGGTTATGGAACTAAAAAACATTTAGAAGCAATAAATCGTCTAGGACCAACTCCTGTGCACAGGAAAAGCTTTGAACCTATTAAAAGTATATTGAGTGGAAGGCTTTAAACTCAGTATTTTTTTATATAATCTAGTAACAATGTATCAAACGAATCATATTTATAGTTTATTTGTAAGTATGCTTTATTTACGTATTAAATTAATTTGTCCCAGCGCCGGCTTGTTGGGGTATTTTTATGGATTTTATTGTTTATGCCTTCATCATCTTTTGTTCACCTCCGGCTTCATAGCGAATATTCTCTAGTTGACGGATTAATATCTATTAATCCTCTTGTAGATAGAGCACTTGAATTATCTATGCCAGCTGTTGCATTAACTGATATTACAAATTTCTTTGGACTTATTAAGTTTTACCAAGCCTCACATAAAGCTGGCTTAAAGCCTATATTTGGTTCTGATATATATATAAAAAGTTCTATCAGTGATATTCCATCATATGACTTGACACTTTTGATAATGAATATGACTGGGTATCGTAATCTAACCAAATTGATATCTCGTGCATATCAGGATGGACAAAATCGTGGGACTCCAATGGTTGATATTGATTGGATCAAAGAATCATCGGATGGGTTGATTGCACTTTGCGGCAGGAAAAGTGATATTGGTAAAGCTATCTCAGCAGGAAATAATCCTCAGGCTGAGTCATTTTTACAGAAATGGATAGAAATATTTCCCGATAGGTTTTATTTAGAATTAACCAGAACAAGTAGGTTAGGTGAGGAAGATTTTATCCATGTTGCAATAAAACTATCACAAAAATTTAATTGTCCTGTAGTAGCTACAAATGATGTAAGATTTTTGAAATTAGAAGATTTTGAAGCACATGAGTCAAGAGTCTGTATAGGACTAGGCTATGTTTTAGACGATTCCCGGCGAGCTAAAACATATAGTGAGGAGCAGTATCTTCGTTCAGTAGAAGAAATGATTGAGCTTTTTGATGATATACCAGAGGCTCTTGAGAACACAGTAGAAATTGCCCAGCGATGTAACCTTGAGCTAAAATTAGGTGAAACTTTTTTACCCGAATATCCAGTTCCTGAAGGTCTAACTAAGGATAATTTTTTTGAAAAATTATCCATTGATGGGCTTGAGGAGCGCCTTTCAAAAATACTTTCAGTTAAGAAAAGCAATCAAAAAAACAACAAAAAGGAATATTTTGACCGCCTCCACTTTGAATTACAGGTTGTAATAAAAATGGGTTACCAAGGTTATTTTTTGATAGTAATGGACTTCATAAAGTGGGCTAAAGAGAATGGAATTCCAGTGGGGCCTGGTCGAGGCTCTGGAGCAGGCTCACTTATCGCCTATGCTCTTGGAATCACAGATCTGGATCCGCTAGAGTATGGGCTATTATTTGAGCGGTTCCTGAACCCTGAGCGAGTTTCCATGCCTGACTTTGATATAGATTTTTGTATGGATAATAGAGATAGAGTTATTTCATATGTGGCTAGCCGATATGGCCGAGATGCTGTTTCCCAAATAATCACTTTTGGAAAAATGGCTGCTAGAGCTGTAGTACGTGATGTAGCGAGAGTCCAGGGCAAACCTTACGGTCTAGCAGACAGATTATCGAAAATGATTCCAGCTGATGTTGGCATGACCCTCCAAAAAGCTGTAGAGGAACAAGATATCTTAAAAGATTTTTTATTTGAAAATGACGAAGCGCAAGAAATATGGGATATGGCAGTCCAGCTTGAGGGTATCATAAGGAATGCAGGCAAACATGCAGGTGGTGTTGTTATTGCACCAACAAAACTGATAGATTTTTCACCATTATATTGCGATGAGGCAGGAGAGGGCCTTGTTACTCAGTTCGATAAAGATGATGTAGAGAGTGCAGGGCTTATAAAATTCGATTTTTTGGGATTGAGAACACTTACTATAATAGATTGCGCAGTCAAAATGGTAAATAAACGCCTCTATGGTCTATTGGACCAAGAATTGATAATAAACGATATACCCCTCGATGATCATTCAGCATATGAACTTATACAAAAAGGAGAGACAACTGCGGTATTTCAGCTAGAATCACAAGGCATGAAAGATCTTATGAAGCGTGTAAAGCCAACTTCTTTTGAAGACATAATAGCACTTGTAGCACTTTATAGGCCGGGACCCTTAGAATCAGGAATGGTTGATGACTTCGTTGATCGAAAACATGGTAGATCGAAGGTAGCCTATCCCGATGAAAAATTTCAGCATCAGTCTCTGAAGCCAATTTTAGAGTCTACTTATGGTGTTATTGTTTATCAAGAGCAGGTAATGCAGATTGCTCAAATACTTGCAGGGTATTCCTTAGGAGAAGCAGATTTACTGCGTCGAGCTATGGGGAAAAAGAAACCAGAAGAAATGGCCAAGCAACGAGAAATTTTTGAAAAAGGATCAGAAAAACAAGGAATTGATCCAAATCTTGCTGTAAAAATATTTGATTTAGTTGAGAAATTTGCTGGATATGGATTTAATAAGTCACATTCTGCTGCATATGCCTTATTAGCTTATCAAACAGCATATCTTAAATCACATTATTTGCCAGAATTCATGGCAGCAGTTTTGTCTGCGGATATGCAAAATACTGATAAAGTGGTTAAATTAGTACAAGAATGTAATTTTCAAAAAGTACAATTATTACCACCAGACATCAACCGCAGTTATTATGTCTTTACTGTTTCGAATGAAGAACAAGTTATTTATGGGCTGGGTGCAATCAAAGGTCTTGGTGAAGGACCTGTAGATAGTATTATTTCCGCAAGAGAGAAGGGAGGTAATTTTCTTGATTTATTTGATTTTTGTTCGAGAGTTGATGGTAACAAATTCAATAAAAGAACACTTGATGCACTAATAAGATCAGGTGCAATGGATAGTATTGGGCCTTCGGGTAAGCCAGGATTTCAGAGAGCAGTTTTACTTGTAGCTATTAGCGAGGCTGTAAAAACAGCTGAACAGTATGCTAGAAATAAGCTTATTGGTATGGCCGACTTATTTGAAAAAAAGTCAGATAAATCTGTTACGAATTGTGTGTATAAAAAATATGATCTTACACCTAGCGAGACGTCTAAGGAGACATTGGGCGGTGAAAGAGATACATTGGGCCTATACTTCTCTGGGCATCCAGTTGATGAGTATAGTGATGAATTATCTTGCTACATAGAACGTAGAATATCTGAATTAAAAGCAAGTAAGTCCCTTCAAACTGTAGCTGGCCTGGTCATAGATATAAGAATGATCAGAACTCGAAGTGGAGATAATATGGCAATAATATCTCTTGATGATAAGAGCGCTCAAATTGATGTGGCAGTTTTTTCTGATACATACAAACAAGCGAGAGATAAAATTACTAAAAATGAATTCCTAGTCATTGAGGGTCAGGTAACCGCAGATAATTATACTAATGGTATAAAAATGAGGGCAGACAATATCAGCACTTTATATGAAAAAAGAGTGAAACACCTCAAAGCTATTGTTATAAATACGGATAAAGAGGGTTTAAATGAATTTTCTGTTGATGATATTTCCGAAATTATGTTAGATTTTTGTGATGGTAAATGTCCAGTAAGAATTAGCTATGCAAATGATAATGCTCACTGTGAAATAGCTTTGGGTAATAAATGGTTGGTTTCACCTAAAGATGAGCTTCTTCAAAAGTTAAAAAATAAAGTTGGAAGTGATATGGTCCATTTAAGGTTTTAACAGGTTATGAATTAAATATTTATTAAAGTACGTAATTTTTTATAAAAAAAACAAGTTCTGTGTCTCTTTTTGAATATATTAAATATAAGTAAGTTATAATTTGGTGAGGAAATTTTTATGGGTAGTGATGCTTTATGAATTTAGATTACTTAGATTTTGAACAACCTATTGCAGAACTTGAAGCGAAAATAGAAGAACTTCGCTTAGTAGGCAATGACAGTGATATTAATATTGCTGAGGAAGTGAAAAAACTTGAAGGAAAAAGCCAAAAACTCACAAAAAAAATATACTCAGGCCTAACGTCATGGCAAACCGTTCAAGTTGCTAGACATCCTTTAAGACCATACGCCACAGATTATATTAGTCGTATTTTCACTGAATTTGATGAGCTCCATGGAGATAGGCAATTCGGTGATGATAAGGCTATTGTTGGAGGTATAGGTAAATTAGAGGGAAGACCAGTAGTCGTCATTGGTGAGGAGAAAGGCAGAAGCATAAGTGAAAAAGTAGATCGAAATTTTGGTATGCCTAAACCCGAAGGGTACCGTAAAGCCTTGAGGTTAATGGAAATGGCAGAGCGCTTTAATATTCCAGTCATCACACTCATTGATACACCCGGTGCATACCCCGGCATCGACTCTGAAGAGAGAGGTATAAGCGAATCTATTGCCAGCAATTTAGCCGTGATGTCTCGGCTAAAAACACCAATAATTTGTACAGTAATCGGGGAAGGAAGTTCTGGAGGAGCACTTGCAATTGGCGTTGGCGATCATATAAATATGCTTCAATACGCTACTTATTTTGTTATATCGCCAGAAGGTTGCGCAAATATAATATGGAAAACTTCCTCTAAAGCTTCTGAGGCAGCAGAAGCTATGGGAGTTACATCTACTGTTTTACAAGATCTAGGCATAGTAG
>NYXF01000115.1 GCA_002685455.1 Porticoccus sp.
GTATCGCCACAGAATAAAACCATCGAATTGATAGAAAAAATACAAAATTTCTATTTTTGAGTAAACTGTCAGTTGACATCAAGAATTCTTTCTAATTTATTTATGGCCGATAACTGAATTCATAATTTTCAACTCTTAATGGCGGAGAGAGTGGGATTCGAACCCACGATACGATCTCTCGTATACTCCCTTAGCAGGGGAGCGCCTTCAGCCACTCGGCCACCTCTCCATTTATCAATTATGAATCTTCTGAGGCAGTTCCTCTCGCAAGATCATCTAGGATATTAAATTTATTATCTTCTCTATTCAACAAAATTCGATAGAATTGAACATTTCTTAGGACATTTTTTACATAATATCTGGTCTCTTTAAAAGGGATTAATTCAATCCAGTCAAGAACATTATCTGTGGTATTATTTTTGTTCCACTGTTTAATCCGATTTGGTCCCGCGTTATATGAACTAATAGCTCGTATATATGATCCATCAAACTCTTTAACTAAATCAAATATATATCTACTTCCAAGCTGAACATTATAGGATGAATCCTCGAGTACTTTGTTCAGATCATATTTCAATTTTTCTTGCCTTGACAACATTTTAGCTGTACTTGGCATAATTTGCATCATACCTATGGCGCCTGAGTAACTTACAGCTTCAGATGAGAACTCACTCTCCTGTCTGATTATAGAATAGATCAATTCTTTAGGTGAGTGTTTTGCTTCTTTTTCTCTGTCGTTTATGGGAAAATCAACTATTGGATACAAATGATTTATTTTTATTCTATCGACCCCTGTTTTTTTTGCTATTTTTATTGAAGTTTGGGGTAAGTGTTTTAAATTAGCGAGATTTGCTAAGTAATTAGCATAATTATAATTTGTATCATCTTCAAAGACTTTATTAATGAATTTGGCTGCAAGGTATTTTTTGTCAATAGCAACAAGTAATTCAACTGCAATTATTTTCTCTAAATCCACATTCTCTTGTGGGTTTGGTTGATCATAGTCATCTATGATGAGAAGAGATCTACTATTTCCATTCAATTTATTTAGTGAAATAAGTCCATAAAATGTATCACTGAATAAAGCCGATTCGCTGAGGTAGCGAATTTCTTCATCGGGATCTCCCAAGATAGAATAATTCTCAGCAATCCAATAGAGTGCCATGGACATATTTTCGTCTGATGGAGATAATTCATATATTTTTTTGAAATGACTAGTTGATCTAAAGGTGTCATTAAATATACGTAACGAGATCCATCCTTTTAAAAATTCAAGATTTGAAAAGATTTGATTTTCTTCTGTATTCCTTAAACTCATAACTTCATAGGCTTCTCGATATTTTTTTTCTTTTATCAAAGAACGCCCAAGAATTTCAGCTTGTACACCCCATAATGTTGGATTTTTTATAGTTAAAGTATTTTTGTATTTATTAAAATATTCATATGTTTTTTTCGTATTATTTTTTTTATTGAGCCAATTGATTTTTAAGTAGTGAAATGATGAGTTATTTTGAAAATAGCTCTCAATTTTATAAAAATCTTTAGCTATTACATTTTTTTTATTTTTTAAATTTCTAGCAATAGTTGCAAGGCTTTCATACTCAGCACCAATGAATTTCGATACTTCATTTATTTCATTTAAGTCTCCTAGATATAACATTCTGTCAAATCTTTTAATATTATCATCTCTTGATATGCAAATATTACAATAATTAATAAAACTTTGTTTTGCTTCAGCTGTAAGTTTCATCATATGCCATGCGTTGTCATAGAATTTTTTTGCCTCTTTATATTCTTGAGATTTAAATTTACTTATTGAGTAGGCTAAATAACCATCTCCACTTAATGGTGGAAACGTCTTAAAATAATCGACTACAAATGCATCCTCAATTGGACCCATTATTATATAATTCTCAATTTTTTTCCTTATTTTTTCTGTGTCAGGCCAATCTTGATTATTCACAAGAAAATGGTGCATTTCAGATAATTCTGGCTTCGTTTCATTAGATCGGAGTAAATACCAGCTAATAATTTTATGTGTTAATACATTGGAGTAGTTATATTTTTTTACTAAGTTTGAAATTTCTTTATCAGAATATTTGTTATTATTTAAATTTTTAAAGATTTCATAAAATTCAGCATAGTCATCCTTGGTAATACTCATAATCTTCAAATTTTCTGCTTTATCTTTTGGTATGCTAAGATTTTCTCCGGTTAAAGCGTAATGAGTGGGTTTCAATAGAGGAAATAATTCTGTCTTGGCAAATGAATTAGATGAATAAAATAGAATAAATCCAATAAATAGAAAAAAAAGAATACTCGCCATTTGAAAAACCGAATAAGTGCAGGTGAAATAAAATTTGTTTAGATTTTTTAAGTGCATTGATTTATTTTTATAAAATTGTATTTATTGTTAATTATTGATATATTAATATTAAATAACGACATTGGAAATAAATTATGTTTAGTGGTTCTATTACAGCATTAGTAACTCCTTTTAAGGATGATAACTCTATAGATGAAACCAGTCTAATAAAACATATTAACTGGCAAATTGAACAGGGAACAAATGGTTTAGTTCCTGTTGGAACTACGGGAGAATCACCTACATTATCTCATGCAGAACATAAAAAGGTTGTAGAAATTTGTATAGACGCTGTTTCAAATCGTGTTCCTATTATTGCGGGTGCGGGCTCAAATAATACCGACGAAGCAATCGATTTTATACAACATGCCTCTTCTGTAGGTGCTAATGCAGCACTTGTTGTCACTCCATACTATAACAAACCTACCCAAGAAGGTTTATATGCACATTTCAAAAAATTAAATGATATTTCGCAAATCCCAATCATTATATATAATATACCAGGAAGATGTGTAGTCGATATGTCAGTTGAAACTTTATCTAGACTAGCAAAATTAGACAAAATAATTGGAATTAAGGATGCAACAGCTGACATCTCGCGGGTAAGCTTGCAACGCCATAGTTTAGGTCAAGATTTTATCCAATTATCAGGTGAAGACATGACTTCACTTGCTTTAATGGCTCATGGTGGTCATGGCTGTATATCCGTTACATCAAACATTGCTCCAAAGCTTTGCTCAGATTTTCAATTGGCTTGTGGGCAAAAAAATTATATTGAAGCACTCAAAATACAAGATAAATTAACACCACTTCACCAGGCCTTGTTTATAGAAACAAGTCCTGCTCCTGTTAAATATGGTATGAGTATATTAGGATTTTGTAGCGAATCTGTCAGACTGCCTTTAGTCAAGATAATGGATGGAACAAAAAAAGCAGTAAAAGAAGCGATGGTTTTCGCAGAGCTTATCTAAGGCATTTATTTAATGCCTGAAAAAAATAGCAAAATTTTAGCACAAAATAGAAAAGCGAGATATAACTTCGAGATATTAGACACTTTAGAAGCTGGGATTATATTAACAGGTTCTGAGGTGAAATCTCTAAGATCAAGCAAAGTTAATATTACTGATACTTATGCGGCATCCGAAAAGGATGAAATTTTAATTCACAATTTACATATTGATGAGTATAAAAATAGTAACCAATCAAAACATAATCCACGGCGTATAAAAAAATTATTACTTCACAAAAGAGAAATAAAAAAAATACAAGGTTTAGTTGATCAAAAAGGTCTTACCATAATACCCCTTAAAATATATTTTAATAGTACTGGTATCGCGAAATTACAGATAGCAATAGCTCGGGGAAAGAAAATTTTCGATAAGCGTGAAACAGAAAAGCAAAGAGATTGGGATAGAAGTAAGCAGAGATTAATGAAAAATAATCTATAATTTGCTATTTTTATGATTTTTACATTGCTTATTTGGCTAAATATATATAATTATTACAACAGCAAGGAGATTTATTAATGGCAAGAGTCACAGTTGAAGATTGTATTGAAAAAGTAGCGAACCGATTTGATTTAGTTTTAGTAGCAAGCCATCGTGCTAGAATGATAGCTGGAGGCGCTGAAATCACTATACCTAAGGATAATGATAAGGACCCAGTTGTTGCATTAAGGGAAATTGCTGATAGTCAAGTTACACCGGAGGATCTTCGGGAAGAGCTTATACATTCACTTCAGAAACATGTGGAAGTTGACGAACCAGAAGATGATGCCGCTCCATCAGTAGAACCTCTAGATACAAATATCTTTGGTGATAATGTCGATCAGATTGAAGAAGATAGTGAAAGAATGTCCGAGGAAGAGTTGCTAAGGGGTATGGAAAAAGCTATTGCTGCAGATAGCGGTTATAAACCTCCGAGGATTTAATTTTTTTATTTAACTTTTCACCTACTATAAATATAATACTATATAATCTATATTTTATGGTATTTAAATGCTAACTGAAAATCAGCTAATTGATAGTATTTGCGAATATAATCCCTCGACAAACAAAGTTTTAATAAATAAAGCTTTTAGTTTAGCTGAGAATGCTCATCAGAATCAAAAAAGAATATCAGGTGATCCTTATATCTCACATCCATTAGAAGTAGCAAAAATTCTGACAGAATATAAGCTTGATGATTCAACAATTATTACTGCTCTTTTGCATGATACAATTGAAGATACTGATTTAACGCTTGGCGAGGTTAAAAAACAGTTTGGAGCTGAAATAGCAGATTTAGTCGATGGTCTAACTAAAATTGGGAAATTAAATTTATTTACTAAAGAAGCTGAGCAGGCTGAAAATTTTCGAAAACTTATTTTGGCAATGTCAAATGATGTTCGCGTATTGATTGTAAAGCTGGCAGATAGATTACATAATATGCGTACTATTAATTACTTACCCCAAGACAAAAGATTAGTTATTGCAAAAGAAACTATTGAAATTTATGCACCACTCTCCGGTAGACTAGGTATTCAGTCTTTAAAGGAAGAACTTGAAGAATTATCTTTTGAAGTCATAAATTCAAAAGCGCGAAAGGTAATATTAGAAAAACTTCATTCTCTTGCATCCGACTCGAGTAAGTTGATCTCAGGAATACAAAAAGAATTATCAAAAGAAATTTTAAAGCATAAAATAAAATTTTCAATTGAGGGCAGAGAAAAGAAGCCATATTCAATTTGGCATAAGATGGAGAGGAAATCAATCTCACTCGAGCAACTATCTGATATTTATGGGTTTCGAATAATTTTAAATTCTATAGATGATTGTTATAGAATTATTGGTATTGTACACCAAAAATGGAATGCAATACCGGGTAGGTTTAAAGATTATATATCAACTCCAAAAATAAATGATTATCAATCTATACATACAACCATTTTAGGTCCAGAGAATAATAGAATAGAATTACAAATTCGAACAAGTGATATGCACGATGTTGCGGAAAGGGGGGTTGCAGCACATAGAAATTATAAAGATAAGAGTTTAGATAAAGAAAAACATACTTACCCTTGGTTAGAAGATTTGTTAGAAATGTTAGAGCAGGGGGAAAGTTCAGAAGATTTTCTTGAAAATACAAAATTAGAGTTATTTCAAGATCAAGTTTTTTGCTTTACACCAAAAGGTAGAATTATTGCTTTGCCGCCTCGTGCTACGCCAATTGATTTTGCATTTGAGGTTCATACGGATATTGGAATGAAGTGTATTGGTTGCAGAGTTAACGGTATTAATTCACCCCTCTATACAGAACTACTAAATGGGGATGAAATACAAATAATTACCGATGAAAAATCTCTCCCTCCAATGGCTTGGGAAAAAATTGCCATGACTGGAAAAGCTAAATTAGCAATAAGAAGAATTAATAAGGAAAAAATCAAGAATCAGTATTCAGAATTAGGTAAAGAAATATTAGATAAGCATATTAAAGTTTATGCAAAAGTAAAAAAGATAGATGACATGAAGGATTTTTGTTCAAGGTTTGGATTAAACTCAATTGATGATTTTTATAGCAAGGTTGGTAGGGGCGAAATCAATCACGAAATGATACTAAAAGCATTTGCTAAATTAAAGATTATAGATAATTCTGAAGAAATGAATTTAGAGAATGATATTCAGGTCAATGGATTAAGCATTCCTGTTCGAGGTTTTGATAGGAATATTCCTTTTAGATTTGCTGAAGATAGCAGGGTAGTCCCTGGAGATAAGATCTTTGGGATATTAGATAGCGACTCTGGTATCATAATATATTCCAAACAGTCTAAGAATCTGAATAAACACGGTAAAGATGTCAATTCATATATAGATTTAACTTGGGATATAGACAATAGTTTAACAGAAAGATTTACAGCAAGAATAATGATTGACTGTAAGAATCAAGTTGGTGCTTTGGCAAAAATATCAAGAGCAATTGGGCTATCAAACGCAAATATTGAGAACCTAAAATTAGTTTCACGATCAAGTGATTTTTACAAGTTGGATATAGATCTTGGTGTTTATAATCTGTCGCATTTGAATCTCATGATTAGCTCAGTTAGAAAGCTTCCAGTTGTACACAGAGTTGTAAGAGTTATGGATTAAAACAGAGGTAAACGATGCAACACGACGAAATCTTAAATAAATTTATGGAAGCTGAGGCTCTATTGGAAGGACATTTTATATTAAGTTCAGGCTTGCACTCTGCTAAATATATTCAATGTGCAAGAGTTATGATGCATCCAGAAATTGCGTATATGCTATGCCAGGCCCTAGTAAAAAAAATCAAAGAAAAAATTAATAATATTGAAGTTGTTGCTTCACCTGCAATGGGGGGTGTTATTGTTGGCTACGAAATTGCAAGGCAGTTAGGTGTACCTGCTGTTTTCTTTGAGAGAGTAGAAGGTAAATTTTGTTTACGAAGAGGCTTTAACATAAGTCGCAATGCCAGATGCCTTATGGTAGAAGATATTATCACTACAGGTTTATCCTCTCGAGAGTGTATATCAGCAATTAAGGATTATAGTAATAATGTCATTGGTGCTACTTGTCTAGTAGATAGATCAATGGGTAATGCAGATTTAGGGGTTGAGCTTGTGTCGCTAACTCAACTTAAAATTGAAACATACAAAAAACAAGATATTCCTAAGTGGCTAGAAGCAATCCCTGTTACAAAACCCGGAAGTAGAGATCTAAAATAAAAATGAACAATAAATATCTCAGATTAGGTGTAAACATTGACCATGTTGCGACAATTCGAAACGCTCGAGGTGGCATTCATCCTGATCCACTTAAGGCAGCGCAAGTAGCTTATCAAGCGGGGGCAGATGGTATTACTGCCCATTTAAGAGAAGATAGGCGGCATATAAGTGATAAAGATATAGCCAGATTAATAGAAGATATTGGTCTTCCATTAAATTTAGAGATGGCGCCTACAATTGAGATGCTAAATATAGCAATTAAGCACAAACCACATGCATGTTGTTTAGTTCCCGAAAAAAGGCAGGAAGTAACGACTGAAGGTGGGTTAGATATAGATTCTCATTATGACAGAATTAAAAATTGTATTGAAAAATTAAAAGAAAATGGGATTCGGGTTTCACTTTTTATTGATCCAAATAAAAAATATATTGAAAAGGCAAAGGAACTTGAAGCGGATATCGTTGAAATTCATACCGGAACATTTGCTGAAATTTATAATAAAAATAAAAATAGTTATCAGCAAGAAATAGCAAAAATCAATGATATCGCAAATTACGCATATGATATTGGTTTAGAGGTCCATGCCGGCCATGGCTTAAACTATGAGACAACTGAAATCATATCAAAAATATCGGTACTTATGGAGTTGAATATTGGTCACTTTATTATAGGTGAATCAGTTTTTGATGGTCTAGATTGTGTTATTAAAAGAATGCGAGCTATTATTAATAATGCGAGAAAATAGAGAATATTATGATTATTGGTATTGGTACAGATATTATAGATATTAAAAGAATTGAAAAAACGATAGATAGATTTAAATCAAGATTTAAAGTTAGAGTATTTACTGATCAGGAGGTCGCAAGGTGTGAGAGTAGAATACTCAGCGCCAACTCGTACGCAAAAAGATATGCTGCGAAAGAAGCTTGTTCCAAGGCTCTTGGAACAGGTTTTCGAAAAGGAGTATATTGGAAGGATATTGAAATATTAAATAACCGATATGGTAAGCCTGAAATATTTTTGCATAATGGTGCAAAAAAAAGATTAGATTTCTTAATTCCGCAGGGTGCTATTGGCAAAGTTGATTTAAGTATAACAGATGAATATCCGTACGCTCAGGCAACAGTGATAATAACGACCGAAATGTTAAGTTATGGATGAGAAGAAAAAAAATACAATTAAAGATAACTTAAGAACGATTATATCCGCAATTTTAATTGCTTTTTTTATCAGAACGTTCCTGCTGCAACCATTTACAATACCATCTGGCTCTATGTTACCAAATTTATTGGTTGGGGACTATTTGTTCGTTTCAAAATACTCATATGGTTATTCAAAATATTCCATCCCATTTTCTCCCAATATTATCAGCGGCCGGTTGTTTGGTAGGGAACCAACAAGGGGAGATGTTGCTGTCTTTAGGCTGCCTAAAGATACAAGCATTGATTATATAAAAAGAATAATTGGATTGCCAGGTGATACTGTAAAAGTTCTAAAAGGAGTCGTTTATGTAAACAATCGACCACTAGATCAATCATTGTTTGAAACAGATTATAAGTATTATAAATATTATAATCCAGATAAAGTTTTGATAGAGAGTATTGAAGACAAATCATATGTGACGCTTAATTTAGATAGTGAAAGTATTGGGGATAATACAGGTACTTATATAGTTCCAAAAAATCACTATTTTATGATGGGTGA
>NYXF01000094.1 GCA_002685455.1 Porticoccus sp.
AAACCAACTATCATGTAAAAGCAAGTTGTTTTACCAGCTCCATTTGGTCCGAGCAAACCGACAATGGCACCACTCTCTACTGTGAGTGAAACATCACGAATGACAGGCCTTTTTTTATAGCTTTTAGAGAGGTTCAGAGCTTTGAGTACTGCCATAAAAAATTGCCTTACTATTTCGTGGGTGGAATAACCATTTCTATCCGTTGCTTAGTGTCGCTTTGGGAGGAGGCTTTTACAATCTCAGCTTTCAAATCATAATCAATTTTGTCCCCAGTTATTGTTGTGCCATTCTGCTCTAAGCTAGCATCTTGTATTAATCCAATTCTTTCATTCTTCAGAAAGTATTGAATGGTATTAGCACTTGCTATAACAAGCCCATCTTCAGTATTTATGACCTGCTGATAGTGTGCTGGGTTACCAGTACATACGATTCTATCACCATCTTCTGTATCAGTAACAATTATGACTCTATCCGCGTTAATTACTATACTTCCTTGACGAACAACTACAGAACCCTCATATGTAGCGGTACCTTTTTTTTCATTTTGTTCTGCACGATCAGAAACTACTTTAATGGGAGCTTTTCTATCATCTTGAAGGGCGTTAAGAGAAAAAGACCACAACGACACAAAAACAAATAAGAATAATTTACTGACCACGATAAACTCCTTGAACCTCTGATAAGAGTTCAAATACCTCAGTTTCTAAATTTCCTTTCATGCCGACGCCAACAGATTCACCATTTGGGCTAATCATTCTAACTTTAACATCAGACTCGACTGTTTGTTGATTAGGATACAAAATTAATTTTTCAGTTATTAGCTTATTTTTTTTTCCATCTTTTAGGTCTTTCCATGCATAAACGTTATCTGTAAATATTGCACTCTCGCCATTATCTATACTCGCACCTTTATCGGCTTTCAGCTGCCAAGGTTTAACCGATTTCGCGGATGCATAGTATTTTAGTTTTGGTTTTTCAAATTCTAGTCGGCTAGTCAACTTAAAACGTTTCGTATTAACTGCATCAAGTTTAGACGCGAGCCTACCACTCTTGTCAAACTCTAACATGGAAATATTTATCATGTAGCTATCAAATTCATAATCGATTACATTTTGATTATAATCAGTTTTTTTTATAAAAACTTCAGGTTGAGCAAGAAGGAATAGCAAAAAGAACCCTGCAGAACCTAGAAGCATTATTGTTAGAAGAAAATTACGCATAATAATTAAATTCAGTTAAATTAGAACTTTAAAGATAATCTATTAAAGCCGAATCAAGCTTATCTTGCGCACGTAAGATAAGCTCAGCGAGTTCTCTTATTGCACCATAACCACCATTGGATGAAGTTTGCCAGTCAGAATTTTTTGTCACGAATTCGTGAGCATCACCAACAGCAACCCCGAGACCGACTTTTCTAATTATTGCAACATCAGGAAGGTCATCTCCTAGAAATGCGATCTCATGCATAGAATAATTTATATCGCTTTTTAGCATCTCCTGTAAGGCAACCAACTTATCTTCTCTGCCTTGTATAATCAAATTAATCCCAAGGTCTTCGGCTCGTTTAGTAACAATTTCAGTGGATCTGCCAGTTATGATACCAACATTGATACCATTTTTTTGTAATAGCTTAATACCTAAACCATCCTTAATATTAAACGATTTGAACTTCTCACCATTATCTCCAAAATATAGTCTCCCGTCACTGAGAACACCATCAACGTCCAATAGCAATAATTTTATTAATTTCGCTAAATTAAGAATTTTTTGATTGTTTAATTTCATTTTTATACGATGCCTGCCCGAAGTATATCGTGCAAATGCAGTATACCAACTGGTCTTTGGTTTGAGTCTTCAACCACCAATGTAGTTATTTTGTAATCTTCAATAATTTTTAGTGCCTCAGCGGCTAGCGCGTCTTCATAGATTGATTTGCAACCAGGCTTAGTTATTTGGCTTAAAGATATAGATTCTACATCTTTATTTTCATCAAAGGCCCTTCGTAAATCCCCATCTGTAAATACCCCGAAAAGTTTGCCATCGTCTTCAACTACAGTAGTCATTCCAAGTCCTTTTTTTGTCATTTCAAGTAATGCTTGCTTTAGAGATTGCTTGATATTAACTTTTGGAAGATTTTCACCACCATGCATTAAATCTTTAACTCTCAATAATAACTTTTGTCCTAGTGCCCCACCAGGATGAGAGAAAGCAAAATCTTCAGCTGTAAAACCTTTCGCTTCTAGTAATGCTATGGCTAAAGCATCCCCCATTACCAGAGTTGCAGTTGTACTAGTAGTTGGAGCTAACCCAAGGGGGCATGCTTCTGAATCTACTTTTATATCTAAGTGCGCTTCTGCTGCTTTGGCTAATGCCGATAGATGGTCCCCTGTCATACAAATTAAAGGAACACCGAGCCGTTTGATTTGAGGAAGGAGAGTAACCACTTCTGAGGTAGCACCTGAATTTGATAATGCTAGTACAACATCTTTTTTCGTAATCATACCAATATCGCCATGACTGGCTTCGCCTGGGTGTACAAAAAATGCTGGCGTACCAGTGCTGGCAAATGTAGCTGCTATTTTACGCCCTATATGACCTGACTTACCCATACCAGTCACGACTATACGTCCTGAGCATTTAATTATTAGCTCACAAGCTTTAACAAAATCATTACCCAAGCGTTGCGCTAAGTGAGCAACAGCCCTAGATTCCATTTCAATGGTTCTTCTAGCAACTTTTAAATAGTCATTTTGGGTCATTTTTTGCTCTATTCTTATTAGTCGGAAACTATTTCAAGTTAACACTATTGGATTGAAAGAAAAAACAATCTTTACAGTTCAGTCATCAAAACGGCGTAGTAAAGTATGTAAATCAACAACAACAAAAGCCCTAGTTTTTTTGAGATTGTTGCACGATGACCTTTGTTTTTAGCAATATAAGACACGAATAAAATTATAACAAGTAGGACTATCGTTAGCGAACCCATAGATAAATAATCTCGATAAAAAACCTTTTCATCTAGATTCGGGGGCGCGATTATTCCAGGTATAGCCATTACTATTAACAAGTTAAAAAGATTAGATCCAAATATAGTACCTACAGCAATATCGTGGTGTCCTTTTATCGCACTACTTACTGAAGCAGCGAGCTCAGGGAGGCTAGTTCCAATCGCAACCACAGTCAGACCGATAACTAACTTGCTCACACCAAAAAAAGACGCAAAATTTGTAGCGCCCCAAACCAATAAGTCCGCACTTATCAGTAAGACTAACAAACCACAAAAGAAAGATACAAAAGCTTTATTTGCTGAAATAGGGATTAGCTTACTTTGCACGTCTTGCACTTCTTTTAATGATGTGTATTTTTTCCTGTAAAAGATATACATCATTAAAGGTATAGTTAAAGAGATCAGAATTAATCCCTCTGAAGTAGTTAGGTTTGCGTCATACAAAAAAATTCCAGCAAAAATTGTAGCTATAGTCAGTGCAATGCCCTCTGATTTTAATAAATCTAAACTGAAAGGTATTGGGCAGATTAGAGCAGTAACTCCCAAAACTAAGCCGATGTTAGCCAAATTCGATCCAATAGCATTACCTATGCCAATATCACCCGAATCGTTAAGGGAGGCGTCGAAAGATACAATAATTTCTGGAGCAGACGTACCTAAAGAAACTATCGTTAAACCAACTATTAAGGGAGATATACCAAAATTTCGTGCAGCCCCAGCACTGCCGGTAACAAAGTTTTCTGCTCCCCATACAAGACCTACTAATCCGAATATAACTGCCAAAAATGCAAGACCTAATATTTCCATTTTTAAGTTTTTCCTATGGTCTTGGTTCAGAGATTATTTCTAATTTACATCTGCAATGTTATAGTGCTGACGTTTCTAAGTCAGCTATTATTTGGTTGCCCTAAAATAATATGTTAATGAACATTATATGGATCGATGGCACCATTGCCTTACCAGGTATTTAAGAGGGAAGTAAAATGTTATTTAAGAGTTCAAAAAAAATAAGCATGGTATTTTTAATTCTTGTATGCACTATGCAGGCTTCATTAGCTTACTCAGTCACAGACGAAAGAACAACGCTCCAAACAAAAAAACCACATGATGTCTTGGAACAAGTAACTTCAGAGCTCCTAGAGACTATCGATGTCCACAGAGAAACTTTTTCAAACGACCCAGAAGCTTTCTTTGACGAATTAGATCGGCTTTTGGTCAATGTTATCGACTTTGATTGGATCGCTTACAGGGTTATGGGTAAGTATGCAAAAAAATCGAGTGTCGAACAAAAAAAACGTTTCGCTTATACATTTAAGAGAGAGCTAATTGAGACTTATGGTCGAGGACTATTATCTTACGGTGAACAGTCGATTGTTACTATTCCACCAAAAAAAGATATAGGCGACCTCAAGTCAACCAGAGTAGTACAAGAAATTCGTGGATCAGACGGTGTTTTCCCTTTAGTCTACTCAATGAGTTTGACTCGCACTGGGTCATGGAAAGTTACCAATTTAGTCATAAATGGAATTAATCTCGGTAAGATCTTCCGCAATCAATTTACACAAAGAGCAAGAAAACTTGAAGGAAATGTTGATAAAGTAATTGATACATGGTCATCCTCAAGCAAGTAAAGCTAGGATAATGTATGGAATCGTCAGTAAGATTGGAAATAAATAAACTATTGGAAAAACAATTCCCTAATTGTAAAATTAAAGTCGAGGGTGATAATGGGCATTACGGTATAGATATAACAGGTGAAATTTTTTCTGGATTAAATTCTGTTAAGCGCCAACAGTCAGTTTATCAAGTTATAAATGACTACATTAAAAATGGAACTATACACGCAGTAATCATCAAAGCTTGCACTCCAGACGAAATATAATGTCGGTAATATATCCCGCGTTTAAAAAGTTTTTTTCAAGCAGCCCAAATCCATTAATAAATAAAGAGGATTTTCAATGGATAAGCTGCTGATAACAGGAGGTAATAGTCTTTCTGGAGAAATTCGTATATCTGGAGCGAAAAATTCAGCCTTGCCAATTTTAGCAGCAACTCTACTCTCAGACGAACCAGTAATGGTTTCTAATATCCCTCATCTCCATGATATAACCACTATGTTTGAATTACTCGGTTGTCTTGGAGTAACAGTTATCATGAATGAAAAAATGCAAGTCGAGATAGATTCAACAACCTTAAATAAACACACTGCACCTTATGATCTAGTAAAAAGGATGCGTGCGTCTATTTTAGTTCTAGGGCCAATGCTTGCAAAATATGGTATTGCTAGAGTATCTTTCCCCGGAGGTTGTGCAATAGGCAGCCGCCCTGTTGATTTGCATCTTGAGGGCCTGAAGCTCATGGGCGCTGAAATTGAAATTAACCAAGGTTATATTGATGCAAAAGTTTGCGGTCGTTTACAAGGAGCCGATATAAACATGCAAACTGTCTCAGTCGGAGCTACTGAAAACTTAATGATGGCAGCAGCCCTTGCTGAGGGAAGGACTGTTATCGAAAATGCTGCCTGTGAACCAGAGGTAATAGATCTAGCTAAATTCATCAATAGTCTTGGTGGCAAGATTATTGGTGCAGGCAAACCAAAAATATTAATTGATGGCGTAAAATCACTGCATGGTGGAAATTATAAAATAATGCCAGACAGAATTGAGACAGCAACTTACTTGGCAGCTACAGTAGCTACCAAAGGAAAGATTATCCTCAAAGACACAGACCCTAGTGTCTTAAGCATAGTACTAAGCCATTTTAAAAAAGCAGGAGCTAAAATAAAAACAGGGGTTGATTGGATTGAGCTTGATATGGAAAAAAAGCAGCCGAAATCTGTTAGCTTTTCAACAGCACCTTACCCTGGCTTCCCAACCGATTTGCAAGCACAATTAACTGCTGTCAATGCTGTTTCGCGAGGAACCGCAACAATCATAGAAACTATTTTTGAAAATCGTTTAGTTCAAATAAATGAATTGAATAGAATGGGAGCAATGATTAGCCTAGATGGCAACATCGCTATCGTGAAGGGAGTAAAACTCTTAAAAGCAGCACCTGTTATGGCATCCGATTTACGGGCCTCTGCAAGCTTAATTATTGCAGGCCTTGCCGCAGAAGGAGATACAATTGTTGACAGAATCTATCATATCGACCGAGGTTATGAGCGTATTGAAGAAAAGCTACAACAACTTGGAGCCAAAATTCGTAGGATGCCAGGCTAAATTTTAAATTAGCAACATAGTTGCAATAGAGATAATAAATTATGGAAATAACTATCGCTTTAACTAAAGGAAGAATCTTAAAAGAAACACTAGGTGTTTTAGCTCAGGCTGGAATAACCCCTGTTGAAGATATGGAGCTTAGTCGC
>NYXF01000095.1 GCA_002685455.1 Porticoccus sp.
GACCCAGCCGTCTATGTTATGTAGGACCAGTACTGTACACAAGACCTCGTCATCCTTTGGAAAGTCGTTCACCGATTCAAATTGGTGTAGAACTATACGGTGAGACTGGTTTGGCTGCTGATATAGAAGTTATCAGATTGATGATGGAAACTTTAGGATTAGTTGGCCTGAGAAATATTCGCTTAGACCTTGGTCATGTCGGAATATATCAAAGCTTACTTGAGGGTTTAAATCTATCAAATCAGCAAGAAAAAGAATTGTTTAATTTAGTTCAAAGCAAATCTGTTCCTCAGCTTAATAATTGGATTGACCTAAATATTAAGAACCAGAGTCACTCTAAAATGATTCGATCACTTGTTGGGTTAGTGGGGGATATATCTATTTTGGATAATGCTCGTAAAGTATTATCAAATGCACCTGCTGAAGTTGAATTAGCGCTTGATGAGCTTCAGTCGGTGGCTAGTGCTTTGATTCAAAGCAGCCCTGGCTTAGAGCTATGTTTCGATTTGAGTGAATTACGAGGTTATCATTATCATACAGGCCTAGTATTTGCAGTCTATACATCAGGAGAGGGACAGGCTATTGGAAATGGTGGTAGATATGATCATGTAGGAAAAAGTTTCGGCAGATCAAGACCAGCAACTGGTTTCAATATGAGCCTTAAAACACTCGTTCAGTTTAATAAAAATAAAGAATACGTGGTCTCGGGCATATTCGCACCGTCCTCCAACAGAGAAGATCAACACGCTGTTATAAAAGAATTACGACTCTCTGGTAATAGGGTTGTGATAGGGTTTCAAGGTCAAGATCCAAATTTTGTTGAATTAGGTTGTGATCGTCAGCTTGTATTGAAAGATAAAAAATTTGAAGTTGTTCCGGTATAGTAAATCTAACTATCTTAGAGAAATTAAATGGGTAAGAATGTAGTAGTGCTTGGTTCTCAATGGGGAGACGAGGGTAAGGGTAAAATCGTTGATCTGCTGACCGATCAAGCTAACCTAGTAGTGAGGTTTCAAGGCGGACATAATGCTGGCCACACTTTAGTGATAGATGGAAAAAAAACGATTCTTCATTTAATCCCATCGGGTATTTTGCGAGCTAATGTAAATTGTTTGATTGGGAACGGCGTTGTTTTATCTCCTGATGCTTTATTATTAGAAATGGATGAATTAATTCAACAAGGTATACCGGTCCGAGAGAGACTAAAAATTTCTCCATCGTGCCCTTTGATACTACCTGTCCATATAGCCCTTGATCAAGCCCGAGAGCGCGCCAAAGGTCTGACTAAAATTGGTACTACTGGCAGGGGTATCGGTCCAGCCTATGAGGACAAAGTTGCACGAAGAGGCCTTAGACTAGCAGATATTTTCGATGAACATCAGTTTCCAATTAAGCTAAAAGTGTTAATGGACTATCATAATTTCATACTCACTTCGTTTTATAACGAAAAACCTGTTAGTTATGAAGATACGCTCAATAGATCAATATTTTGGGCAAAAAAACTAGAGAGTTTAGTTGGTGATGTTACTAGTTTATTGCATTCTGCAAGAGTGTCTGAAGAGAATATAATGTTTGAGGGCGCACAAGGCTCACTATTAGACATCGACCACGGTACCTACCCTTTTGTAACATCTTCTAATACAACAGCAGGTTCCGCTGCAACCGGAACAGGATTTGGCCCTTTACACTTAGATTATGTTTTGGGTATTACTAAAGCTTACACTACGCGCGTTGGATCCGGCCCTTTCCCTACAGAGCTATTTTGTAGTATTGGAAGTCACCTTAGCAAAAAAGGACATGAAACAGGAGCTACTACTGGAAGAGACAGGCGATGTGGTTGGTTTGACGCTGTAGCTCTTCGGCAGGCTGTTCGTATCAACTCTATATCTGGAATTTGCCTCACAAAATTAGATGTTTTAGATGGCATTGATACCATAAAAATATGTACCTCATACACAAGTATTGACGGAAAAAGTATTGGGTTCCCGAGACATGCAGACGATTACAAAAATTTATCTCCTAAATACGAGGAAATTCCTGGTTGGAGACAATCAACAGCTGGAATCAAAGAGATTCAAAATCTTCCAACTAATGCCCAAAAGTATATAAAAAGAATTGCAGACCTCTTACATATCCCAGTTGATATTGTATCTACTGGCCCTGATCGATCAGAAACAATTATTTTAAAACATCCATTTAATTGATTCTTTAAAAAAAATAAATTTAATTTTTGGTTAGTAAGTCTTAAATCTCTAAATATTTTTTTAAAATTTTATTTTTTCCAAGATCTATTGATTGTTCCAGTACATATATCAGATTTTTTCATCTTTTTAAGGTGGTGTCTGAGCATCACTTCAACTACAGGAAATGCTAAATCTTTCCAGGGTATTTCATTTTCTTTAAATAATTTAACTTCAAGTGATTCAATTCCAGCTCCAAAAACTCCATTAAGAATAGTGCCACTGTAAAAAATGTATACCTGGCTTATATGCGGTAAATCAAATAATCCACAAAAAACAGGCTCTTCAATCTGGATATTGGCTTCCTCTTTCGATTCACGCAGCGCTGCCTCTAAACAAGTCTCATTATTTTCCATAAAGCCAGCAGGTAGTGTCCATAATCCTACACGTGGCTCAATGGCTCTTTTACATAATAAAATTTTGCTATCAAATACAGGTAAACACCCAGCTATAATTTTTGGATTTTCATAAAAAATGGCATTACATTTCCCACAAACATCACGCTTTTTATTGTCCCCTGGGGGGATTATCAAGTTAGTTGCATTCCCGCAATTTCTACAAAAATTCATAAGAATTTTCCATTATATTTATTAATCATTAAGTATATATAAATGTGGATAGAAATTGTTATCCCACAATAAGAAAAATTTTCAAGTTGTATCCTAATAAAATTTATTGAATAATCTAATTTATATTAATTAAAATTACTGGACTAAAATGACAGGTATTGTTCCATCTCCATGTGTTTCCATTTGCTCTATGAATGATCAAGATATTTGTATTGGTTGCCATCGTAATTCTCGTGAAATTAGAGAGTGGATGTTGATGGACGACGCGGAGCGACACCAGGTAATTGAATCCGCTTTTCAAAGAGCAAAAAAAGATAACCCTTTTTATTGAAAAAATTACAAAGTGATCGTTGAACTAAAATTACACTATTATTTTAAATCACTCATTAAATTTCTTCTTCTGGGTCAATCTCCTTTGCTAACTGCTTAACTTGTAGTTTAGTGACACTTTTATCACTTAGATTTATAGTCTCGATTCGATAATTTTTAATAGTTAATGATACATTACCTTCCGGTATGTTTTCTAGATACTCTAAAACTAAGCCGCTCAAAGTTTTTGGTCCATCAGTGGGAAGATCCCAACTAGCTTCTTTATTTATTTCTCTTATAGTTTGAGATCCATCAATTTCGAAGAAATCATTCTTTATTATTGCCATACCAGGGTTTTCGTCCTCAGCCTTATTGGTTGTAAAATCGCCCACGATTTCTTCAAGAATATCTTCCAGAGTAACCAACCCTTCAATCTCACCGTACTCGTCAACGACAAGAGCTATTCGCCTTTGATTCAATTTAAAATTTAAAAGCTGTTTATTAAGAGGCGTATTTTTTGGAACAAAATATGGTTCACGAGCAAATCTTTTGATAGCTTTTTGTGTCAGACTCTCCCCTCCTATACGAAGTAATCTAGGGACATTTTTCATATGGAGAATCCCTTCGATTTGATTGATATCACCCCTGAAGATGGGTATACGTGTGTAACCACAATTTATAATAGTATCAAGAATAATCTCTTTTTTATCATCTAGATTGAGCCCTTTAATTTCGTTACGTGGAACCATAATGTCATTAACAGTAATCTCCTCAAGGTCTAGAATATTAATTAGCATATTTTCCTGTTCAGGGATTTTTTTGCTCGATACGCCTACTACTGTTCTGAGTTCATCCTTACTTAGGCCGTCATCTCGGCTTTCATTTGGATTGATTCCAAATACTCTAAGTAATCCATTTGAAAGTTGATTAACAAGCCACACAAAAGGATAAAATAATATCAGCAGAGGTCTAAGGATATGGCTTGAGAAAAAAGCAATACCTTCCGGATGTAAAGCTGCTACTGTCTTTGGAGTTACCTCAGCAAAAATTAACACTGCTAACGTCAATAATAGCGTACTAAAAAATATACCAGCATCACCATAGAGCCTGAAGGCTATGACTGTTGTAATCGCTGAGCATAGTATGTGGGTGAGATTATTGCCGATTAAAATGATTCCAATTAGTCTATCTGGTCGCTTTAAAAGCTTATAAGCCTTCCTTGCTCCACGATGGTTTTTTTTTAGATGGTCCAAGCGATAACGGTTCAGCGACATCATCGCCGTTTCTGAGCTTGAAAAAAATGCTGAAAGTATTAGCAGGCCAACAAGAATTGAAAAAAGTAGCTCTATAGAAGTGTCGTTCAAAGAAAAAAAAACCTTTTTTACCCATGGGTCGTATATGTTGAAGAAATTTTCTTAAATAGGCAAGCCCATTTAGTATATTAGCTTGCAAGCAGTACCTTCAGAACAAATTTTGTACCCCAGTAAGCTAACGCTAGTGTTCCAAAACCTATCAAAGTCCAGCGTATAGCAGTTTTTCCTCGCCAGCCACGAAAATGCCGTCCCCATAGTAAGATTGCAAAAAATACCCATGAAAAGAGTGAAAAAAAAGCTTTATGAGCAAGATGTTGAGCAAAAAGATCTTCAAAAAAAATTAAACCAGTGGCAAGCGATAACGTTAGTAAACCAAAGCCTGCCCAAATTGTTTCAAATAAGAGAGATTCCATAGTTTGGATTGATGGAAAAATTTGAGGAAAACTTCCAAATTGCTTACGTCTAAGCCTCCATTCTTGAAGAGCCAGAAATAATGCCTGAAACGCAGCTATCGTTAACATGCTGAATGATAGAATTGAAATGAAAACATGAAAACCCACTTGGGTTGAAACTATGGGAGCATTTATCCCGGAGGTTTTGGTTTTCATCGCAACTGTTGTCATGGCGATAGACAAGATTAGAGCACTTAAGGGAAAAAGCAATAAAATGCAGTCCGGACATTGTCTTTTAAAGCTGCTTGCAAGTGCAATGCAGTTAATTGCAAAAATTATAATAGTTATTATAGAAATAAGACTAAATGTTACACCTTGGTCAGTAAACACCCATTGAAGGCTAGCATAACCATGAAGAAAGACAGCTGATAGCGAGAGTATAAAAATAACAGCAGGTTTTTGACTCGCCTTCTTACTCAGTTGCAGAGCTTGGTATAAAGCTGCTAATAGATAAAACATTATTGATGCAGTTGCTATAAGCATATATTCACTATTTTGCTGTTATTTAAATTAAAAAATACCTTGAAAGTGTGCCACATATATTATCCAGCTAAAAGAAAAGCTACATGTAAAGTTTAATATCAATAAAAAAGAAACCAATTATCATAAACACACGTCTAAATTACTGATTAATAATATAAATTAAAAATAACAAAAAATCCAAAAAAGACTAATTTGAATTATATTTAAGTTATAATAGCTTTTTAATATCAAAAAATGTGAAATAAAATATGCCAATCTTTAAAAATCTCAGCGACAAACTCTCTGACTCTTTTAAAAAAATTACTGGTAAATCCAATTTAACTGAAAAAAATATTCAAGAGATCTTGAGAGAAGTTCGTATAGCTTTATTGGAGGCAGACGTTGCTCTCCCAGTTGTTAAAAATTTTGTTGAAGACTTAAAACAAAAAGCTTTAGGGGCAGATGTTGATCGTAACCTTAATCCCAGCCAGCAATTCTTGAAGGTTGTTCAAAGAGAGCTGGAGATCTTAATGGGGGAGAGCAACGAGGAGTTAAATCTCTCCGTTCAGCCACCAGCCGTCATTTTGATGGCAGGACTACAGGGTGCTGGAAAAACAACATCAATAGCCAAGCTAGCGGCTTTTCTTAAAAGGAAGAAAAATAAAAAAGTTATGGTAGTAAGTGCGGATATATATCGACCTGCTGCGATTAAACAACTAGAGGTGCTTGCTGCAGATGTTGATGCTGAATTTTATCCAAGTTCATCATCTCAAGAACCTATTGATATTGTATCTGGAGCTCTTAAATCGGCTAAGGTCAAGTTTATGGATGTTTTGCTTATTGATACAGCAGGTAGACTTCATATTGATGATAAGCTGATGAGCGAAATTGGCCTCATTCATAAAACGACCAATCCAATAGAGACTCTTTTTGTTGCAGATTCTATGATTGGTCAAGATGCAGTCTTAAGTGCTAAAGTTTTTAATGACAGCTTACCTTTAACAGGAATAATCCTTACGAAAATTGACGGAGATACTCGCGGTGGTGCAGCACTTTCTATTCGTCATGTTACAGGAAAACCAATAAAGTTCTTAGGAACTGGAGAAAAAACTGATGCTCTTGAACCCTTTTTTCCAGAGAGAATAGCATCCCGAATACTTGGCATGGGTGATATGTTGTCGCTCATAGAAGAAGCAGAAGAAAAGGTTGACCGAAAAAAAGCAGAAATTTTTGCAAAGAAAGCATCACAAGGTAAGAAATTTGACTTGAATGACCTAAGAGATCAATTACAGCAAATGAAAAATATGGGTGGGCTATCCGGTATGATGGAAAAATTACCGGGACTTGGTGGTTTACCACAAATTCAACCAAAATCAGATATATCGGATAAATTTTCCCGCATGGAATATATAATTGACTCAATGACTCCTTTAGAGAGAGCTAAGCCAGAAATTTTGAATGGCTCTAGAAAAAAACGTATTACTAAAGGTTCAGGCTCCACATTACAGGACTTAAATCGATTACTTAAACAACATAAGCAAATGGGAGCTATGATGAAAAAAGTCAAAGGCAAGGGTATGAAACGTATGATGCAAGGTATATCTGGTTCTACAGCTTCTCAAGGAACAGGTATATTCCCAGGAGGAAAAAATAAGTTTCCTTTTTAAAGGTTTTTAATATCGAAAATTAGATTTAACATCTATAAGCTCGGTGCTATACATAAAGTCATCTTTTGGATATAATGTCGCGCCTCAAAGTTTGAGCTTTTCATATAAAAAATTATGTGGAAAAAAACCATCAAAAATATACAATTTAAAAGAGAGATTTCATGGTAACAATCCGTTTGGCTCGTGGCGGTTCAAAAAAACGCCCCTTTTACCATATCCATGTGACTGACAGTCGTCGCCCTAGGGATGGTAAATACATTGAAAGGATCGGTTTTTTTAACCCAGTCGCTCGTGGACAAGAAGAACGTCTGCGTGTTGATTTTGACCGTGTAGACCACTGGATCAAGTTGGGAGCAGGAGTAAGCGATCGTGTTTCTCAGTTAATTAAAGAAACCACCACAGCATAACATTCTGACCAAAGTGAACCCAATCAATCTTAACTCAGATTTTTCTTTGCCAGATGATCTTGCTATCGTAGGTAGAATTACTGGAGTTCATGGAATTAAAGGATGGGTGAAGATTCGTTCATATACTCAAGAGCAAAAAAAAATTTTCAATTACAATCCTTGGTGGTTAAGTAGTGGAGAAGGCTGGAAGTCAATTAAAGTTAGTGAATTTAAAACGACAAGCCATAATCTAATTGCACATATCGAGAACTTTGATGATAGAGATGTATCTAATAAAGAATTATGTCAAAGAGATATTGCTGTAGAGCGCTCTAAGTTTCCTAAGCTAGGTAGTGAAGAATATTATTGGTATCAACTGAAGGGGTTGAGAGTTTTTACAGCTGTTGGGAAAGTGGACTTAGGCACAGTTACTGGTTTAGTCGAGACTGGGGCAAATGAGGTCCTTGAGATTCAAGGAGATTTAGATAGCCTTGATCTTAAGCAAAGATTAATTCCTTACGTGAAGCAGGTGATTTTGTTAGTAAACTTTGAATCTAACAGTATTGAAGTGGATTGGGATCCTGAGTTTTAAAATTTTCTGGTGATCTCTTAAGCATTATACTTGGTAAGTTTATTGTTATGAAGATAGGTTTTATTACATTATTTCCAGAAATGTTTGATGCGTTGCTAAATTATGGTATTAGTGGTCGCGCAGTCAAAAATAGCCTGCTTGAGGTAAAGATTTTTAACCCAAGGGTTTATTCGACTAATCAGTATCACTCAGTAGACGATAGACCTTATGGTGGTGGTCCCGGCATGGTATTGATGGCTGAACCCCTCCGTCACTCAATTAATGATGCCAAAGATTGGACAGGAGCCAAAACCAAAGTTATTTATTTATCGCCGCAAGGGAGAGTTTTAAGCCAATCTGGAGTAAAATCTTTGGCTACTGAAACTAACCTAATATTTATTTCTGGCAGATATGAAGGAGTCGATGAGAGGATTATTGAGTTAGCTGTAGATGAAGAGTGGTCTATAGGTGACTATGTTCTCAGTGGTGGTGAACTTGCAGCAATGGTTCTTGTGGATTCGATAATTAGGCAGTTACCAGGAGCATTAGGAGACCAGCTGTCTGCTGAACAAGACTCTTTTTCGGATGGATTATTAGATTGTCCTCATTACACGAGACCAGAGTGCTTTGAGGAATTAAGAGTGCCAGATGTGCTATTATCAGGAAATCATGACAATATAAGACGGTGGCGATTAAAAGAATCTATAAAAAGAACGTTAATTAGGCGCCCAGATTTATTAAAAAATTTAACTTTGAATAAAGAACAGAAACATATACTAAAAAATATAACCGAAAAACATGTTTTAAAAGAGTCGACTGATGAAAGTAACTAGATTATTATCCTCTCTGTTCGACGCTACTCAAAAAAGGTGATAATACCTAACTAAAAGAGGCTGAGGAGCAAATTATGAGCGGAAAAAACCAAATTATTTCGGCAATCGAAGCAGAGCAAATGAAAAAGGATCTGCCTCAATTTTCCGTTGGCGATACAATTATCGTACAAGTTAAAGTTATAGAAGGGACTCGAGAGCGACTTCAGGCATTTGAAGGTATTGTGATAGCAAAACGAAATCGTGCCTTAAATTCTGCTTTTACTGTTCGAAAAATATCAAATGGTATTGGTGTGGAGAGAACATTCCAAACATATAGCCCTCAAGTATCTAGCATATCTGTAAGTCGTCGGGGTGATGTACGTCAGGCCAAACTCTACTATTTGCGTGATCTTTCAGGTCGCAAGGCAAGAATCAGAGAAAAACTTAAAACCATTTAATCAAATACTTAGAAATAAAAAAAGCGCTCACAAGAAGCGCTTTTTTTTATGAAAAGTTGTTAAAATAAATTATTTTTTAATATTTATAGAAAAAACTTTAGCTGTAAAGTCAGGCAATGTAAATTTTTATTTTTTCAAAATTTGAAGATAACATGATTATTAAAAAAGATAAGATAACCATTGATAATTACCTAGATGCCATTTGGATGGAAAGAGGCTTAAGTAAAAATAGCCTCTACTCTTATGGGCGAGATTTGAAAATTTTTTCAGATTGGCTTGAAAAACAAAAAGTAAGTTTATTAGATGCCTCGCGACGAAATATACAAATGTTTTTATCTCATCGATTTGAGCAAGGTCTCTCAGCTAGAACTACAGCTAGACAACTATCCTGTTTAAGAGGCTTTTATTGCTATTGTTTGCGTGAAAAAAAAATCATAGCTGACCCTACGGTACTGATAGATAATCCAAAACTTGGCTCACCTTTACCTAAAACCTTATCTGAATCAGATGTCGATGCAATATTAGCTATACCGAACCTTCAGGATGCGCTTGGTTTACGTGATAAGGCAATGCTGGAGGTTCTGTATGCTTCTGGATTAAGAATTTCAGAACTTGTAAGCTTAAAAGTTCATGAAGTTAATTTGCGTCAAGGAATTATCAGAGTCCTCGGTAAGGGCAACAAAGAGCGACTTGTTCCTCTAGGTGAAGAGGCTATGAATTGGCTGCAACAATATTTGAAGGACTCAAGGCCTATACTATTAAACGAATTGCAAAGCGAAGTATTATTTTTAAGTAAACGAGCTAAAAAAATGACCCGACAAACTTTTTGGCATCGGTTAAAAAGATATGCTTTGGACGCAAAAGTAAGTCAGCCAGTTTCCCCGCACACACTTCGCCACGCTTTTGCAACCCACTTATTGAACCATGGAGCCGACTTAAGAGTTGTGCAACTTTTGCTAGGACATAGCGATCTATCAACTACACAAATTTATACGCATGTAGCTAATAGTCGCATGAAAGACCTTCATAGTGAACATCATCCGAGAGGATAAATTAAAAATAAAAGGTAAATACTTATGAAAAAAAAAATTAATAATATGCTGTTTTTTAAATTAAATATATTAGGATTACTGATAGTTTTTTTTTCAACCTTTTTGAATGCTGCAGAAAAAATTCCTGAGGATGTTTCGAAGAAAATCAAGTCCACTTTGAAGTTATCTCGCCCAGATTTAAAATTTGACAATATTGAGAGAACAAAAATCCCGAATTTGTATTTAATTAAGGTTGACCCAGATCAATATTTTTACACTAATGAAAATGGAGAATATTTGATAGTTGGAGATATGTATCAGGCAAAACCTTTTGGTTTTATCCCAGTCGTATCGGATAGTATATTAGATATGCGTAAAAATATTATTAAAGAGATTCCCAAAAGCAATATGATTATATTTCCGTCAGTTGGCGAAACAATGAAAACTTTGTATGTATTTACCGATGTTGATTGTCACTTTTGTCGTAAGTTCCATAATGAGACACTCCCAGACCTTACTTTAGCAGGCGTTGAGATTCGTTATCTTGCTTTTCCAAGAGCAGGTCTTGATTCCGAATCATATAAAAAGATGGCTTCAGCTTGGTGTGCTGAAGATAAAAATGGAGCATTATCTTCTCTAAAGAAAAGTGAACTCATAGACGAATATGTATGCAAGAAAAATCCTATTCGTAACCAGTTGGACCTTGGTCTTGAGATTGGAATCACAGGTACACCCGCAATGTTAACAGAAGATGGTATTTTATTAGTAGGTTACCGCTCGGCAAAAAAATTATTGGAAATCATATCTAGTTACTAAATTTGTATAGAATATTTTTAGTGCTTTGTGCTTAAAATAACTGATCTCTATATTAAAAGTTATATTATCAGCCAATATGTTTGCGAACTTCTTTTCAAGGATAGATTATAATAGCTTCAGCATTAAAGTGGTTTCATAGTTGGACTGAGTGTATTTTTTCTCGGATGTATAAATTCAACCAAAGACTAGGACGAAAAAATTGAAATCTATAAATATTGGAATATGTGGCCTAGGTAATGTTGGCCGAGGAACAATAAATGTTCTAAATCGCAACTCACAACAAATAAGGGATCGTCTAGGTTGTGAGATTTTATTGAATCAAGTTGGGTCAAGAAGTAAACCTAAAGATTTAGATTTAAAGAAAGTTAATTTTGAACAGGATATATTTGCCGTTGCAGATAATCCCTATATCGATATTCTCATAGAGCTTATAGGCGGTACAACAGTCGCGAGAGATTTAGTTTTAAGAGCGATTCAAAACGGCAAACATATTGTAACTGCTAATAAGGCACTAATAGCTGAATTCGGAAAAGAAATTTTTTTAGAGGCAGAAAAAAAGGGTGTCATTGTTTGCTTTGAGGCGGCTGTAGCGGGCGGAATACCTATTGTTAAAGCACTTAGAGAAGGTCTAATAGCCAATAATATAGAATGGATTGCAGGAATAATTAATGGAACTTCAAATTTTATCCTCAGTGAAATGAGAGATAAAAATAGAAGTTTCAAGGACGTCTTAAAAGAGGCACAAGATTTGGGTTATGCTGAGGTTGATCCAACTTTTGATATTGAAGGAATTGACGCTGCACATAAATTAGCGATATTAGCCTCATTGTCTTTCGGGAGTTCAGTTCAGTTCGACAAAATATTTACAGAGGGTATTACAAAAATTGAACCTCAAGACGTAGAGTATGCCTCACAACTAGGATACTGCATAAAGCATTTGGGTATTGCGAGAAAAATAAAAAAAAGTATTGAATTGCGTGTCCATCCAGTTCTGATTCCAAAAGAATGTTTGATGGCAAATGTTGATGGGGTTATGAATGCAGTCTTAGTTAAAGGAGATGCTGTCGGGCCAACTATGTATTATGGCTCTGGAGCAGGCGCAGAGCCAACAGCGTCTGCTGTGATTTCTGATATTTGTGATATTGCACGAATAATTGAGTCTAAATCACAACAAAATATGGATCACTGTGTCCACAAATATGAACCTTCAAAAAATACCTCTGTCCTGCCTATATGTGAGGTTAAAACTGCAAGTTATATGAGAATTACCGCCTTGGACGTTCCAGGTGTTCTAGTAAAGATTACTAAAGCACTTAGCGAGGAAAATATTAGCATCGAGGCAATTATTCAAAAAGAACCAGCTTTTGAAAAAGATCATGTTCAACTCATCCTTTTGACAAATAATGCAATTGAAAAGTATATCGATGCTTCCATAAAAAAAATTCAAGCGTTAGATGTAACAAAAGGAGATGTAGTTAAAATAAGAGTTGAATCGCTGACTTAATTCAACTAAAAATGTTTTATAATAATAAAAAACAATTACTTATGGGTTAAAAAGGCAAATATTTTGAAATATGTAAGCACTCGTGGAAAAGCTCCAATCTTATCTTTCGAAGAAGCAATGCTAGAGGGACTTGCCAGTGACGGTGGTTTATATGTCCCAGAAAAAATTCCAAATTTCACTAGAGAAGAGATTTCAACGTGGTCAAGTCTAACATATGAAGAATTAGCATTTAAAATAATGTCACCATTTATTGACGGTGAAGTACCTGACGATGATTTGAAATCGCTCATAAATAAAACTTATAGAACTTTTAATCATAAAGCGATTGCACCGCTTGTTCAAACCGCACGTAATGAATTTGTCCTTGAACTTTTTCACGGCCCTACATTAGCATTTAAAGATTTCGCTCTCCAGTTTCTGGGTAATCTTATGGATTATGTGCTGAAAAAAAGAAATCAGAGGGTTGTTGTGATGGGTGCAACTTCTGGGGATACAGGTTCTGCTGCAATCGAGGGATGCCGCCACAGTAAGCATTTGGATATTTTCATACTCCATCCTCACAATAGAGTGTCTGAAGTCCAGCGCAGACAGATGACAACTGTTTTACAGAATAATGTTTTCAATATAGCTTTAGATGGAAACTTTGATGATTGCCAGAATATGGTTAAAAATAGCTTTAATGACCAATCCTTTTTGCCAAAAGATAGACAGCTTGTAGCGGTTAACTCTATTAATTGGGTGAGAATTATGGGACAAATCGTATACTATTTTTATGCAGGACTGGCACTAAATTCACCATATCGTCCAGTATCTTTTTCAGTTCCTACTGGAAATTTTGGTGATATATTTGCGGGTTATCTCGCTAAAAAAATGGGTTTACCCATAGATCAGCTTGTTATAGCTACAAATTCCAATGATATTCTTCATCGGTGTATTAGTAATAATGACCTAAGCATTAAAACCTTAGTTCAAAGTTTATCTCCATCTATGGATATCATGGTCTCTAGCAATTTTGAGAGAATGCTCTTTGATCTTTATGATCGCGATGGAAGAATGATAAATAATCTAATGTCTGATTTTAAATCAAAAGGTAAGCTGATCTTAACAGATGCAGTTATCGCTAAGGCTCGGAAATTATTTTCAAGTTACCGGCTAGACGATGACAGTATGACAAAAGTTATGTCTAATATTTGGAAAACGTCGCAGTATGTCGTAGATCCACATACAGCTATTGGTGTTGAAGCTGCAAGAAGAACAATCAGCCATAGAGACGCACCTGCTATATGTCTCTCTACAGCCCATCCTGCCAAATTTCCAGAATCATCGCGTAAAGCTGGATTTGAAAATGATCCTGAACTACCTCCGCATATGTCAGACTTGTTTGATAGAGAGGAAAGATACACAATCCAAGCAAATAATATCTCAGAAATACAAAAGTTTATTGCAGAGAACATATCTTAAATGTTCATTCCAGTTAGTTTGAAAAATATTAATTTAACTCAAGCTGTTTTATTGTCTGTTTTGATTCATGGAGTTTTTTTTATAAGTTTTGATAAAAGCTTTATCCCAAAAGTACAACAGGACTTAGAGATAAGTTTTAATCCCGGAATTTTTGAGGAACCTACCCCTATAACAAAAGATCATGAAATTAAGTTAACTAACCCTAAATCAAAAAATTTGTTAGAAAAGAAATCTGAGGTTGTTGAGAAAAAGAATTCGGAAAAACAATTATCAATACCAAAAAAAAATTATGAAAACACTAAGCCAGGATCCAGTAAGGTAGACCAAGAAAAATTTATCGACTTGCTATCTAGACATATAGCTAAATTCCAACGATATCCGAAACTCGCACAAAGAAGAGGTTGGGAGGGAAAAACCTTACTAGCTATAAAGGTAACAGTTTCAGGTGAGCTGATTTCAAAAAATATTAGTATTTCTTCTGGTTTTAAAATACTTGATAATGAGGCTATGAAAATGATCGATAGGGCAATGCCATTACCAGTTTCATCAAAGCTATTAAGCAATAAAATTCTTACTATTTATGTTCCTATCAAGTTTGAAATAAATTAATTAAAAGAGATAACTTTATGATTATGCAGGTTATAGACGGAGCAGGTTGGCCAATTTGGTTTTTAATTTTTACCTCGATAATAGGCCTTTCCATTATATTAGAGAGAGCTTGGTTTTTAAGAAAAGAATCAGTCATACCAAAAATATTACTAAACACAAGTAAAGCAATGATTGATAAGAATCATATAGACATAGAAGAGCTTAAGAGGCTATGTAACAAAAACTATCTAGGTGAATTATTTTCGACTATTTTGGAAAATCAAAATTCTGATGTTGCAGTTATAACTGCGTTAGTTGAGCAAAAGGGAGTAAATATTAGATACCAGTTAGAAAAACATTTATCTTATTTAACAACTGTAGCAACTGTAGCTCCATTGCTTGGCTTATTTGGCACAATTATTGGTATGGTTGAGCTATTTGGATCATTTACCTCAGGCGGTAAAGATGTTTCAGCTTTTGCAAAAGGTATTTCAATAGCTTTATATAATACAGCAGCAGGTATCTTGGTTGCTGTACCAGCAATGATTGCATACCGTTACTTTAGAACTAAAGTCGATCATATTCTTAATGAGATGGAAGTGTGCTCCAATCAGCTGATACATTCAATATCTAGTCTAAGGGATTGAACTAGTGAATTTCAGGAAAAAAATTGGATCTGACGATCCAGAGTTAAATTTTATACCCCTAATTGATGTGTTACTCGTAGTCATCATTTTTTTAGCTGTCAGTACAACATTTGATAGCTTTAGTGAATTAAAAGTAAATCTTCCAGTTGCAGAAGCAGCTGCACAAAAGCACAAAAATAATCCTCTGGTTATTAAAATCACTGAAGATGGAAGATATTCTATCAATGATAAAATTGTAAATGTTAACTCACCCAAAGACCTTGAGACTTTACTTAAAAATACATCTGGCAGAGACAAAAAAACAACTTCATTAATCATAAATGCTGATGGTCGTGTAGATTATCAGACAATAATTA
>NYXF01000004.1 GCA_002685455.1 Porticoccus sp.
GCAAGCTAGAAACATTTAATTTACCCTTATCAAAGTCTATTGATATTGATACAAAAGATGATTACGATTTAATCAAGAAGATAATGAAAAAAAATAAATGACTTTTTATTAAAATTAATTGTTTTTTAAAGATAAGTGTGAAAGATAAATTGTTGGTATTTTCTATGATAAATTTCAAAAAAAATTAACTCAAAATACTTATAAAAGATTTAATAATGAATAAAACAGAATATAGGATTAGATCGTTTTTTTTGAAAATAGATCAAAGAGATTACGTGTTTTCAAAAGTATTAAATTTTATATATAAAATAATTAATTTTTCAAAATATTTTAATAAATTAAAAAAAAAAGAACTTAGTGCAACATATGATTATGATTTAAACAAAAATGGCTTCAAACAAATATTTCCTAAACATGAAATTGTGAACGAAATACTTTTAAGAACTAATAAAATAATAAATCATGATGATTTTAAAAAAAAAATGATTGGTAAAAAAGATTTTTTAAGATCTTATAATTTAGATGTCTCTAAAAATGAAAATCATATATTTTTAAAATTTTTATTTAAAGATGACCTTATCAATAAGGTTGTGGGTTATTTAGGAAAAGATATTACTTTAGCTAATGTGAGTATTTTATACTCTGAAAATAAAACTTTTGAAGAAGGCAGAAGTCAAAATATGCACATGGATGGTGAAGACATAAAACAAATTAAAATTTTTTTATATATTTCAGATGTTGATGAATTTTCAGGGCCATTAACTGTAATTAATAAAAAGTACTCTAAAATTCTATATAATAAGGTTGACCAAAAAAGATTTATTAAAAAAAAAACCGTAAGAGTAAGTGATGAGTTTTTAGAAAAATTTTCAATGATGAATAATGTTAATCCCTTAATTGGAAAAAAAGGTACAATTAATCTTGTTGATACATCAAACTGTTATCATTTTGGTAGTCGTCCAGGTAGCAATCCCAGATATGTTCTTATGTATCAGTTGCTCAGTTCATTTAGTTATTATCTTCCGATGAATAGAAATAATAAGAGTTTAGTAATCAATAGTGAAATTTTAAATAAAGATGAATTAACTATATTAAATAAAATTACAAAATATACACAACTTAACTAAAAATTTTTTTAAGTCTTTCAGAATTTAGCCCGTCTGCATCACCAACGTAGTCGTTAATTAATTTATTCCTTTCTTTTTCATTAAGTGTAAAATTATGATCACCCTCTATAGCTAAAGATAATTTTTTTAATAAGACCTCCTTACTCTCACATGCAGATTTGCTTTTTTTTATTTCCTCAAAACCAATAAAATTTGAATAATTTATATCATTTGCTTCATCAAAAAATGGAATAAGTATATTTTTCCTCATTATAGCAGCTTCCACTATCACGGTTGAACCAAAAGATATAATTAAATTGGATTTTTTTAATAATTCATAATTCTTTTCTCTTGTGTGATATTCAATATTTTTTAAATCAAATCTCTTTACTTTATTAATATGATATGAGTTGTATTCAGTAGATTCAAACTTTGGTTTAAAAATAAATTTAATATTAGGATATTTTTCTGCTGTATTTAAAATTGTATCGTATGTATTGCTCAAAAGTTTAAACCAACCTTTTTGCCCAACTTTACTCCAATTTCGATCATCAGGAAGTAATGTGCCAGTCCCAAAAATGTAAAAAATAACTGTCTTGTTATTTGTATTTTCAACTTTTAAAAGGTTATCTATTTTTAAAGGGCCTATTTTTGTAGTTTGATTTTTTTTACAAAAACCTGAGTTTATAAAAATATCTTTTACTATATTGTTGTGAACAATTATTTTAGTTCCTGAATACTTAATTATTGATTTTAATTTATTATAACTTCTCTCTCTAATAAACTCACTGGCATACAAACATTCTCTATGTAGTGTAAAAAAACTTATCTTTTGCTTGGTAAAGGCGTAATCAAAAAGAAATTCTGATTTGTAATGAATTGCAAAATTGACTACAAAATTTAAATTATATTTTTTTTTTAAAAATTTTACTAAGTTATTTAAAAAAATTTTATAAATAATAATTATTTTTTTGTCTTTGATATAATTAATATATTCAAAATAATTTAATTTATGATTACCAAAAAAAATACTACTTATCTTTTTCTGATAATCATGATTGAAGAAAATTATCCCTAATTCCAGCTCTTTAATAACCTTATCTAAATCAGGTTCTCTTCTGAAAGGTGTTAAGAGTAAGATATTCCTATCCTTTCGAATAAATGTATTGGTTATATTTTTGGGAAAATAAAAAAAAGAAATAAAAGTATAAAATATTGCTCTGAATAATTTTAACAATTTAGTCATCTTAATTTTAAAAAAAAATGCTGTTTTTTGTAATAAATCTTAAATGAATTTAGAATATAATGTACTAGACTAAATGTATTTATTTTAAAAAGTTTATTTAAACTAGGTTTTTTATTTGTACTATAAAACTTTTGCCAAAAATTTAATATATCAAGATTATTTTTTTTACATAATTTTAAAAAAATATTGGGCATCATATAATTTACATGATCAACATGATAACATGAGATACTGTCACTTTTTTTAACAGTTTTTGCATTTTTTAGTTTATTCAAATCTTTTTTGATGTTCATGTAAGGGTTATTTATGTAAATAATGCCCCCATCATTTAAAAGTTTTTTCATATTTGATATTTCAAGATCTGGATTTGTTACATGTTCTATAACTGACTGACAAATTATAATGTCAAATTTTTTAATATTTATAATATTGTCTAATGTGTTTGTTGCTTTAGATTCAATGCTTAATGTTTGAAATATTTCGTTAATATTTTTAGGATATAAAGGATCATAGGAAATGATTTCTTTTAGATGAAATTTTTTTTTAAACATTGAAAATTCAGCATTACCTGATCCATAATCTAGTAAAGTAATATCTTTTTTTTTTTTTAAGTTATTTAAAATATTTATTAAAATTGACTCGTTATAATTTAAATCATGTAAATTATTTACTAAATTAGAGGGGTTATAAAATTCATTTAACTCAACTTTAAATTGTTGATTATCAATTTTTTCAGATGCAGTGTCTTGTGAATTTCCTTTGATTATTTCGTTAACATAAGTGCATTTACAATTTTTGCACTCTACTATCCAGTTATTTGTTGTTTCATCCCATCCATATTTTTTTTCAGGGTTTGATTTTCTTACATTCTTCAAAAAAGAATAAGTAAAATTAAAGATTTTGGATGTGTTATCTTCACCACACAATATACAATTTCTTTTATGAATTTTTGACATTTAAAAAGGAAAAAATTTTTTAGTAATTGAGTCAGTTAAGTTTTTAAAAAAATAGGGAGTAAAATAATATTTAAAATAACTAAGTTTAACAATATTTTTTTCAAAATCTTTACTCACTATTGTAGTGCTAAAAGCTAACTGTAATCCAGTAAGCTTTTCAGACATTTTGAATATTGCACCGTAAATTTTCTTAGGTCTATAACCAACTCTAACAAAATATTTGCAATGTTTCATAATTGTTTCCATTTCTACAGGTGGACCATAACAAGATAAAATAACATCAAATTTTTTATCTGGATTATTTTTAAAATATTCCATTACATCACTTTTGACAAAGTCAATTTCAGGAAAAATTTTTTTTGCAGAAGAAATTGCATCTTCTGATATATCAAGACCAGTTGTGCTTTTAAATTTATCTTTTAAAAACCAGGTGCTAACTCCATATCCACAACCTATTTCAAGTATACTATTAACATCCTTCTCATCAAAATACTCAAAGAATGGCTGTAATCTATCAATTAGCCAATCTGTAACTTTATAAGGGTTTGTAATTGGACTGTGGGGAGAAAAACTATATTTATAATCCATAGTAAAATTTTTTTTATTCATTCTAGTTGATAATTCATTAATCCAAGAAGTTTTTGAACCATATAAATTTGTATAATATTTTTTTATTTTTGGAAAATTTTTATAATTTTTGTGAATAATTTTATTGTAAATCTTTTTAATAACCATGACTATATTTATAAGTGAAAAAAATATTTAATCCATTTAAAAGGGTAAACTCTAAATATTAGCTTGTTTTTTACTTTTAAAATTAAAATTAAGAAAATTGTTTTAAACCTTAGGATACAAAAATCTTTAATACAATCCACCATTAATATCAATCACAGATCCATTTGTGTGATCCCAGTGATCATTAAAAAGATCTTCAATTATTTTACCAACATCATTAATTTTTAAAATTTTTTTGTTTGGTGTCATATTTTTAATTTTATTGATATTTTCTCTACTCATCATTTTTTCCATTCTAGTTCCTTCAATTACTGATGGTGCTATGGTGTTTACTCTTATCTTTTTTCCATAGTTATTCGCGATTGATTTCGCAAATTTTGAAAGTGCACCTTTAGATCCAGCATAAACCTCATCATAACTACCTTTTCGCTCAGAGATTGATGTTACGAAAATTATTTTCGTTCCTTTTTTGGTATTATTACTAATAATTTTAGTAAATATTTTTATAATTCCAACTGCATTAATTTGAAAAACTTTTTGAATTTCATTGAAAGAAGTATCTTTGATATTTTTTCCATTAATTATTCCACTACAAACAAGTATTCTGTCGAACTTCTTTGCACCCAAGATATTTAGAAATTTAATTATAGAACTTTCAGATTCTAAATCTAAATGTATTAACTTTGATTTTTTTAAGTTTTTTGATGAAGTTGAAATTATATTATAATGAGATCCAAACATCTTACAGTAAGCTCTAGCAATAGATGAATTTCCACCAATTATTAATATTTTTTTTTTCAACTTAGTGGATTTGAGAAATGAGTTTGAAAGTTTACTGTTTTCTTATTCTTTTTAAAAATTCTTCCATTTACAGGCCCTAATTCAAATGGAATTCCTATTTTTCTATCTTGTTTTGCCTGGTCAATGGTTCTTAATACAATATGGTCCCAAGCATCCAAATAATCCAAATCCATTGAGTTTTGTTCTATTTGTCTATTTTCTTTTATAGATTTTTCTATAATGTTACTTAATTTATTATTATGTTCAATTCTTCCCAAAATATATCTTTTAGAGCCAGGTCTGTCTAAAAATGCTGCTTCTCTATAACAATATACGTCTCCATATAAATCTACAGCTACAGAGATATTAGGAGTACCTTCTTTTAATAGAATACTTTCGTCTGCAAATACTTTTTCATACACATCATCTACAAAACCATTTTTAATTGGTTCCAGACTATAACCGTAATCTATAAACATTTCCTCAAAACCACCTTTATCAACTTTTTCTTGAAATTTATTAAAGACACTTACAAGCTCAATTCTTTCATTTCTATCCATTCTTAAATTGGATGTACTTCTAAAATCTTCTCTAATTGTTAAAAAATTGATATTATTTTTATGATTACCAACTTCTTCATTTATCTTTTGAATGAAATCTAAAAGTTGTAACATGTCTTTACTTCTTTTATCTAGTAAAATGTAATTTAATCCAATAGTGACATCTAAATTATTCTCAATTTTATATTTTAATAATTCAGCAATATTTTGTTTTACAAGTTGAAATTGATTTTTTTTTTGAACAGTTTTTGAGTATTGCTCCTCGTTAGTTCCATATAATGATATTCTAATACTTGATAAATCTTTGACAAAATTAGTTTTACTAAGAAACTTTTTTGTAAACATTTGTCCATTTGTATAAAGTGGAACTTTAAAACCGTTTTTTTTCAATTCTTTTGTAATGAGCTCTAGCTTTGGATTTGTTAAAGGTTCTAAACCACCTGAAATATAAAACTTGAATTTATCATCTTTCGGAGAATTTGATATCATCTCAATATAATTATCAATACCTTTATCTAAAGCTGACCTATCGTATTTTGCTGAATAATTTCTTCCACAGAAAACACACTCAAACATACACGACAGTCCAGGATAAATCCCAATCCTGTATGGATGAATGGGGTTTTTTTCTAAAGTGTTAAATAATGAACCAGACTCTGAAATAGGTAAAATTGTATTTTTCCAATATTTTGATCCTTTTCCGTAATTTAAAATCAAATTCTGTGATATCTCGCTTTCTCTTAGTATTTTATTTATATTAATTAATTCTTGTTTTCCAAAATTATTATTAAATTTCTCTTTTATATTTTTTAAAATTTCTTCTTGAGTAAGAAAAGGTTTGTTACCTAGCTCATGTACTATAAATAAAATTTTATTTATAAAATTATCATTTAAAGAATTTATTTTATTGTTTAATAACTCACTAATTAATTTAGATTTTATTTTTTTGACTCATTTGTTGTGACACTAAAAGGAGAATACATGAAGTTTTTTGAAATATTAGTAATATCTGACAACATAATTAAAGTACCGAATGATTAAATTCTTGTATAGCATATTTAAAAAAATGCTATATTTAAATGTGTACCTTTATAAAAAATTATTTAGAATTTTCAATCATTATTTAAGAAAAAAAAGTAATTTATTAAATTTTGCTTCAGTCACACATTATAGCTTTCCAATTAAAAACTTTAAAAGTATCTATCAAAGTAAATTTTTTAATTTTAATTTTATAGATCAAGTAAATATTTTTAAAGTTAAAGATGTAATTATAAATATACCACAAAATTGTATTCAAAAAAATAATGTGACATTTAAAAAAAATAATAGACCAATTTTAAAAGAGTCTTTAAACATTAATTTTTATTTCAATATGCTAAATATTTATGATCCGGACAATTTAAAGTACCCTAAAATTGATCGTGTTATTAATAACGTGGATGATATTTATTATTTTGATATTAAAGAAAATAAGGCAAATTATTACCATTTTGTAAATGATAATTTAATTAATCTAATTTTCTTTTTAGAGAATTATCAAAATTTATTTTGTATTGTTTATAATAGTAATATTGCAAATCATATTAATCAGTATATGAAACTTATATCAATCATCTATAATAAAAAAATTATAAAACTAACCA